>NZ_DVDW01000066.1:0-22565 GCF_015296045.1 Thermosynechococcus sp. M3746_W2019_013
GTGCTCAACGCCTTACGGCATCAGAGGTAGAGGCACTGACCCGCCTCAAAAGCCTCTCTAGAACTATATTAGCACAGGTCATTTTCAAGTATGTCAGCCACTTGATTTTTTTTTGGCTGTAAAGTTTTTAGCCTGGCCCCGTATTCAGTTGTCAATTCCACTCTGGGGAATAGGTTCAGAGATTTTCAAGCACCTCTAAATCTAACAAAAACTCTCAAACCATGTCAAGGGGCTATTTTTGAATATTGATGAATTGAGAGAATATTTGAGTCCAGAGGTGCTTGCACGCTAGAAGATCTTGAAATTCTGCTGCGACACTGGCCATGCCCCTGAACGGTTGCAAGCACGGACCCGCTCTATGCATTGGTTGCACAGTCCTACGATTAGGAGATCATCTTCCTCAGTTAGGACTTTTTCGAGCTGCCAGCGTAGCTTTTCCCGCTCTCGAGGTGTGAGACGACAGCGAAAAATTGAAAACTGCAATCGTTCACCGTAGCCCTCCAACTGCTTATAAACCTGTCGCCATCGCTTGGGATCGCGGATGTCATAGCAGATGAGGTACCAATTTTTAGATTCAGCCATGGTTCAGCGCAAAATGAGTTTGCCAAACAACCCCGCTTCCCCGCTCCACTCCTTTTCTAGTAGGCGCACTTCCAGTTCCAAGAGTCGCCGATAGGTGAGGGAGTAGTTGGTGACTGGGTGTTTCCATGTTTCACCTTTGCGAGCTTCATAGAGCTCAATGAACTTACGCCGACCATAGTCACTCAGCCATACGTGATCTCGGCGTACTTCAAAGCACTGGTCAAGGTTCCACTGCATGCGGTTAATTGACCCAATAACCACCATATCCACAAGGGGGACACGGAAAATTTCCATCAAATCTAACGCAAGGGGCGGTGCTTGAGTACGCGGCTGGTGATAAAAGCCAAAGGCTGGCTCAAGACCAACCGTGAGAATAGCATTCATCACATCCCTGAGGAGCATGCCATAGCCAAAACTCAGCAACGCATTAAACGGATCTTTAGGGGGGCGGCGATTGCGACCGTTGAAGTGCAACTTCTTGGGAACGTGATCCGCCAGTAGATAGGGCAACGCTGAAAAATACAGGGCAGCGAGATGGCCTTCAATACCCCGTAGAGTCTCTAGGGAATCGGCTTGGGAGAGGGTACTGAGGTGCCGCTCCATTTGGGTGGTGATATCCTGTAATGGCGGCAGAGGGTCTTGGCGATTCCGCTGTCCTCGCAGGAGCAGGCGGCGCTGACTCTGTCCCCGACAATTCACCAGTAACCGGGCAAGATGTAAACACTGATCTGGGTTTGTCAGGGCTTGATATTGACGAATACGCCGCTGAATACTGCCTTTGCGGTTGTCAATGCTGCCGATGTAACGCCCACCACTGCTGATGAAGTGAATACCAATACCCTCATCGGCGCACAGATGAATGGCGGGGGTGGTAATTTGGGCAAATTTGTGGATCACGACTTGACCCACCTGCTGAATGGGTAGCTTTTGCTCAGGTTGATCTTGAATCGCAATCCTGAGCTGCTTGCCAGCGCGCTTGATGAGAGCTTCGCCAACGGTGATGTGGATAATCTCCCGTTCGTCATCCCTTGGAAATAACCGCAGGGGTAAATGCTCAGGATCCCGAGCGAGGCGGGCTTCTTCGGGTAGGCAAACAGGTGCTAAGGAGCAGTTGAGGCAGAGTCTTTCATTGCTGCATACAGGGGGACGTTCTAGGGAAGCGCGCAGTTGACGTGCTTGCTCAATCGTGTCGCGCACCAGTTGGCGGCCTGACTCATCCACAGGAACTCGGACAGTGACGTTATCCCGGTGATAGTGAATGCGGCCTTCGGGCACAGTGACGCCGAGAACGGTTTCCAGTAAGCAGGCATAGGCCAAAATTTGTACCCTGTCACTGTGCCAAGCTTGGGGCTGTCGCTGGCGATCGCGATAACAGCGACCGATTTTGTGCTCATAGGGAATTAAATGTCCCTCAAGGGTGCGCAGGGCATCAACTTGTCCGCGTAAGCCCAGAGCGATGCTTTCAAGACGGAATTCTTGCCAATCTCCCCGTTCTAGCTTTTGTAGTTCTACGTGGAGCCGTCGCCCCGCAAAGACTGACTCATTTTGGGTGTACAGCTCTTCAACTTCTTCAAGATAAAATAGCCGCCGACAGTAGGTAAAAGCCCGCAGGGAGCTGACGCGCAGGGTCTCCGTTTCCGCACAGGCAACCATCTGTTCCATGATTGACATCTCCAGTCAGAAGATGCCACTAGTTTATCCATTGCCCTTCAGAGGAAAATGCAAGGTAAAAGGGGAAAAGAATTTCCTCCTCTGAAAATGTTGCTGGCAGGGACACGCCCTTGGGTGTTTACTAGGGGCAATGAATTGCTGCCATCGACGCTTGGCAGACAATCAACCACCCTAGGCAGCAGCTGTTGCCGAATCTATCTCCTGCATTTTTAGCCTTCAGCAAGACAACTCATTACTAAATTGGGGCAAGGAGACATCATCCCTTGGCATTGTTCTAGGGTTAGGAGCTGCAACGCTCTCTAAAGATGGTTTCGCCACTGAAAACTGCGTTTCCATGCGGGCGATCGCGGGGGCAATTCCTGCAACGAAGCTGTTACATGGTTAAAGACCTCCTCCATTACCGGTAGGGGCACTTGATCCTCAGCCTCCAAAAGAAGCGCCAGCCGCTGTCCCCCCTGTAGCTGCATGAAGTACAATTCTTGGTGAATTGGTCGTGGCACTGGCAAATAGCGCACTTCACCGCGCAGGCGCCGTCCCAAAATGCGTCGCTCAACTGGGGTGGATGTGGTAGTGGGGGAGCCCCCCAGTTGGGTAAAGCGCAGCCAATTGCGCAACTCCTGATCCGAGAGACCCCCTAGTACTTCATCTATTTTGGGTAGAGCAATGAGGCTCACCATTAACTCGTGCTCCCCGGGTACAGCATTGGCGGGATAAACCACAGCAACGCCATTCTCACCAAAAGGGGTGGGGGGCGAAAATGGGAGGGGTGTTTCAAAGGATAGCCCCAGCAGTTGATAGCGTTGGGGGACAAGGGCAACCGTCTGAATTGTCGGTTCACTCGCCCGCCCCATGAGCAGGGGAAACGCTCCCAAAAGGGCCAGACTACAACAACCAAGGGTCAGCAGCAAACGCATAAACTCTCACACTAGGGGGATGATTGATGTCGTTGACGATAGGCAATGTATAGACCCTCTAGGAAGTCTTCGGCGCTCAGGGAGGGCCAGTGGGCAGGATAGGTGGGCAGCAACAGGGGTTCTAATTGTTGGCGCAGCTCTTGAGCTGCTTGGTAACGACCCACAGGACTCAGGCGATCGCGACTATTGAGGTAGTTCCGTAGTAGGAGATAGTGTTCGGGGGTCATCTGTTCCCAGTGGGCGAGCGATCGCAACTCCTGCACCCAAGCCGCCTGTGATTGCCGAAGGGTTATCCCTTGGGGTGCAAACCGCGTCGCCTGTTCATCTTGAATCACCAAGGTACCTGCCACCCTATCTCCTAGGCGTTTTTCTGATGGAGATAACGTCACCAGGAATGCCCCTATACCCAAAAAAGCAAAATCAATGGATTGCAGCAAACTGCGCAGCGTCGCCTCCCGCAGACCAATGGGGCGGCCATTATCCTGAACAACCCGAATTTCTGCGTATCGCTTGCCGGGGGTTTGTCCCTGCCAATAGGTTTCAAAGAAAATGTAATAGCCGTTGTAGAGGACAAAGATCACCAATAGGTAAATGCCCAAACTCCAAGCTTCAATACTCTGACCACTGGCGGGTAGCACCTCAATCAGCCACGGGTAAAGCGCATAAAAGATGTACCCTGCCGCCAGCGAAAAGAGCACAAGGGCGGTGTAGAGAATCACCTGATCAATGACCCAAGCTAAAACACGGCTGCCGATTCCCCCAAGGGCAAAGTCCAATTCAATACTTTCGGGCGTGCGTAATGTTACCCGCCGCAACCAACGCAAGGGGTTGACCGCTTTAGAGTGCACTTGAAACGCTGCCCCTTCATTGCGTACCCGCAGATCCCAATAGAGAACTGCCTTGATCCCTTGCCACAGGGGCAGGAGCAAAACTGCGACAAAGAGGCCAGCGACGGGAATAATCACCACACTATTGAGAATACCGCCAAGGAGATTGACGGGAATGGTTGCCAGGGAAGCAACAAAAAACACCGCTAGGGTATGCCATGCCTGTCCCTGCGTCAGTTGCCAACTGCGCCAAATGGACTTGAGGGGCGTACATTCCGGTTCAAGAGCCAAGACCACATCAACGAGGGAAAGCCGCGCCATAAAGTAGCTAATCACCAACAGCGCAAGGAGCACTAGCAACAGGATGCCGAGGAGAAAACTTAACAAGAAGAGACCTCTTGCGGGCTCAGTTTGGATATTCTGCTCCAGGAATTGCCCTAAGGGCGATCCCACCAAATAAAGTAAGTAGCCGATCGCCCCCAAGACCATATAAACCAAAAGCAAAATAAAGCTGACAATCAGAGTAGCCAGCAGATAATTCCACATCTTGGGAAAAATGAAGCTGCGGGCTTCCGATTCCGATTCCTCAAGGGCAGTGAGAGCAGCATAGATCCGGCGAGAAAGCAGGGCACCACTGGCCATCAGCCGGGTCCAACCAAAGAGATAAAAAGGCAAAGCGACCAGGATACCAATGCCTGCAAGCAAGAGAAACAGAGCAACATTATTGATGGCTCCAGCGAGAATCCCGCCAACAATCAGGGCCACAGCGACGATCAGCACGGCGGCAATGGTGAGCAGAAAAAACCACGCATGGGCAAAAAGGCTCAAAAGAAAATAGCGGTTGCCCTGATGACGGTACAGTTCCAAAGCAATCGTGACCACATTGCCACTAGAGAGAGAAGGAAAAAGCCGTCCTCGCTGTTGAAAAGGCCACATTCGCAATACTCAACCAATTGGAAATCGAGACGATCCTAACGTTTGCACCTATCGGTCCCTGCGCCATCTTTGTAAAATTTGTTAACATTAGAACAATTTAACCCTTCTTTTCTTCGTTCATCGCTGTTGTTGTTCTGTTCTTGATGGCTGAGGTGTGGGCATTGACCCCTCTGGTCAGCTCAGGTATTGGTTGCGTTTTCGCCAGTTCAAGGAGCACGTATGGCACTGTACGCAGAACTACATCGACATTTAGGTGGCTCAGTGGTACCGCGCATCCTTTGGCGGTATTTTCAGCGGAACGATCGCTCCCTTGCTGATCGCTTTCCCGACTATGAGGAATTTGAAGCCTTTTATACTCGCCCCCGCCAATCCCTTGAAGAATACCTCGAACTCCACACCCTAGTGGAGAGTGTGCAAACGCCGCAAACCTTGCCCTATTTCATTTTTCGTTTGATTCGCGGCGCCTATATTTTTGAAAATTTGGCCTACTTGGAGTTGCGCTATACCCCCTACCTGCGCACGGATCCGCAGCGATCCCAGAGCGATCGCATTGAGCAGATGGCAGACATTGTCAAAACCGTGGGTCTAGCTTGCCAAGTGCCCGAGTACCCAATTGTCACTAGCCAAATTCTCTGCATGCACACGCGGCTACCCTATGCCGTCAACCGTGCCATCGTTGATCTGGCGGCGAGTTTTCCTGAGTTTGTCTGTGGGATTGACTTGGCTGGGGGCGATAGCGTCTATGGCGATCGCCTGGCGGAATTTATTGACCTCTATGCCTATGCCCGCGATCGCGGTCTGAAAACCACGGGTCACCTCTACGAAACGGTGAATGGCTGCTACCCCGAATTGCTGCCCTATCTACAACGCATTGGCCATGGCATTCAAATTCCGCTGCGCTACCCAGAGCTGCTCAAAGAAGTTGCTGCAGCGGGGCAATGCCTTGAAGTGTGCCCCACTACCTATTTTCAAACGGGTACCCTTGAGAGCTACGAACAGTTGCGGCTGATTTTTGAACGCTGCTTTGAGGCAGGGGTGGATGTGGCCATTTGTACCGATAATGCGGGTCTGCATAATGTGCGGCTGCCCTTTGAGTACGAAAACTTGCTGACCTATGACATCCTGAACTTCAAGGAATTGCAAGCCTGTCAGGAAGCGGCTTTTCGCCATGCCTTTGCTTGGCCCCATCCGCAACCGCCGACCCTGCTCCTGAGTAACCTGCTTCAGAGCAATTCACCGCAAACTGCCCTTGCCGGCTGCGGTATCCAGTAAGATAGACTTATGAGCAAGATTGAACGCATTACAGGTCGGGGCCTTCCCCTGCGAGGCAACGATATCGATACGGATCGCATTATTCCAGCGCGGTTTCTCCGCTGTGTCACCTTTGATGGCCTCGGAGAACATGTTTTTGCAGACGATCGCCAGTCGGGGCAGCACCCCTTTGACCTGCCTCAGTACCAAGGGGCCCGGATTCTGGTGGTGAATGCCAATTTTGGCTGTGGCTCGAGTCGTGAGCACGCCCCCCAAGCGATCGCCCGTTGGGGCATTCAAGCAATTGTCGGCGAAAGCTTTGCTGAAATTTTTGCGGGGAACTGCTTGGCAATGGGGGTTCCCTGTCTGACGGCAGCCCCAGAACAGGTACAGGCACTGCAAACGCTCTTAGAGAATCGGCCCAGTACAGAACTGACCCTAGACCTGCACGCCCTGACCCTGACGGCGGGGGATGAAGTGATTCCCCTAACCGTAGCGGAAAGTAGCCGACAAATGCTCATTTCTGGTCAATGGGATGCCTGTGGTCAGCTCTTGGCCCATCGTGACAAAATCCAGGAAGTAGCAGCGCGACTACCCTATGTGCAGTGGGCCATTCGGTGATGTACCCCCGACGCTGATGCTGACAGACTGATCCATTAATACATTTTCCATTGATACATTTAGAGTGCGGGCTGCTCAGTGACCTCTGCTACTGCAGCGGGCGTTTCCTGAACTGTAAGGAGGGGATGCCCCACCGCTGGTATTGACTGCCCCATGGGTAAAATTTCGCTAAAAACCTGCCTAGAATGTGATCAATATCACAGCAACCCTAGGGAAAACCGGCAAAGGTAGAAGTAAGCACACAATTTAGACCACTTGTTGAAGTGTCACGTTTTGTAACGTTGTTCCTGCCCTAACTTAAGCTGAAGGCGGAAAGTATTTAGAAAGTATTTAGATTTGCAGAGGAGATGATTTTTTGAGGGCGATTAAGACGGAGAGATAAAATGAGTGGCCTGCAAGAGGAACGGCATGTCTTGATTTTGAATACGGTCGGTGGACGGCGGGCGATCGCCCTTGAGGCAGCGGCCTACTCCCTTGGGCGCGATGAGAGTAATGCCATTGTTATTGATTTTGAAACAGTTTCCCGCCAGCACGCCATTCTCCTGCGGGTCCCTGTCCCCGGCACCACCAGCTATCGCTATCGTTTGGTGGATGGCAATGCCAATGGTAAACCCAGTACCAACGGCACTTTTGTCAATGGCAAGCGCATTAGCAGTCATGAATTGCAACACGGCGATGTCATTCTCTTTGGCCGTAAAGCCAAGGCCTCCTATCTCCTGCTCTCCATGGCGGATACAGAGTTTAGCCAATATCTGCAATCCATTGCTTTCCAAAGCATTAAATCCGATCTGCGGGGTGCAAAGGAAACCCTGGTGGGCATGGAGCTAAGTGGCGAACTGCGGCGAACCCCCAACCGTGAATTGGTGGCAGCTGCAGCCACCCAGTTACACCCTGAACTTGAACCAGCAAAAGATACGTTGCCTAGTGAGAGCGACAGCGAGGCAAAGGGGAACAACAAAGAAACCCTCCATGAAAAAGAAAGCCAAGGATTAAAAACGAACCTCGTGGCTCTAGGGGCGATCGCCCTTGTGGTTGTTGCCATTACCATAGGAGCGGTCTGGAGAGCGGGCCTCTCCCCCAATCAACCGCAGGGATCACCACCTGCCACCCCAACCCGCAACTAGCTTAACCCAGATCCTTACTTACATCGCTTTGATAAATATTTCAAAGTATAAACAATCCCGTATAATAGTGGCTCCCCTGAATCCCTTTGCTAAAATAAAATCAATAATGGAATGCGTTCTACAACTAGCTGGGAGGTTGCGATCGCCCTAAAATCATAGGTTCCGCAAAGAAACATAGAGACATTTCAAAAGCAAGCAACTTTTAGGAGAACCTGAATGACAAAGCGAGATCACAACAAAGTCTATAATGTCACTTTGGTGAACGAAGCAAGGGGCCTAAATAAAACGATTCGTGTTCATGCCGACGAGTACATTCTCGATGCTGCTGAAGCCCAAGGTATTTCTCTACCCTACTCCTGCCGTGCTGGCGCCTGTGTCAACTGCGCCGGTCGCATCATTAAAGGTACTGTGGACCAGTCAGATCACTCCTTTTTGAAACCCAAGGAGCTGGATGCTGGCTTTGTGCTGCTGTGTGCCGCCTATCCCACATCCGATTGCATCATCTCAACCCACGAAGAAGACAATTTATTGAACTTAACTTAGCTTTTGCCTCAACGTTGTTGTTGAGGAGTGTCTCCACTTCGGCTTTATAGATTTCCCTCCAGCCGAGGGGGTGGTAGGATTAATAATTCATAATTCCTGAAAAGGCTACTCAACGGTTACTGACTTGGCAAGGTTGCGGGGTTGATCAACATCTAGACCACGGCGGGCAGCAATGTGATAGGCCAACAGTTGCAGAGGCATCACCGTCAAGACCGGGGAGAGAAGCTCATCAACCTCAGGCACCGGTAAGAGCTTATCAAAGGTGTGCTGGGCTTCGGCCTCGTCAAGGGGGGTAACACCAATGAGGCGAGCATCACGAGCGCGGGCCTCTTGGGCATTGGAGAGGACTTTTTCAAAGACACTGCCGGGCATGGCGATCGTGAGCACTGGGACTTTGGCATCGAGGAGGGCGATCGGGCCATGTTTCATCTCACCCGCAGGATACCCCTCGGCATGGATATAGCTAATTTCTTTGAGTTTAAGGGCACCTTCAAGGGCAATGGGAAAGTTGATCCCGCGTCCCAAAAAGATAAAGTCTTGGGTTTCCCAGAAGTCATGGGAGAGAGCTTCAATATAGCGTTCTTGGCTTTCTAAAATTTGCTCCATCTGGGCCGGCAATTGCCGCAACCCAGTCACCAGTTCCGCTAACCGGGAGCGATCGCAAGACTGCCGCTGCCACGCCAATTCGAGGGTCAGCAGATAGAAGGCTATCAACTGGGCAACAAATGTTTTTGTAGCTGCCACGCCAATTTCAATGCCGGCACAGGTATCAATAATGTGGGGCACCAGATGCCCTAGAGTACTTTCGGGCCGATTGGTAATCCCTAACAAACGAGGTTGGAGAGCGCCATCAAGGCCTCGGCGGCGTTTTAGCTCCATCTCTAGGGCCGCAAGGGTGTCTGCTGTTTCCCCAGATTGGGTGACACCAATGGTGAGGGTATAAGGTAGCAGAGGCGGCGGCGCATAGCGAAACTCTGAGGCATATTGCACGCTCGTGGGAATCTGAGCCACCTGCTCAAGCAGATATTTGCCCACCAGGCCGGCGTGCCAACTGGTTCCACAGGCAACAATTTGAATGTGCTGTAGATTATCCAGCAAACTGGGAGGAAGATTTAATTGCACAGGACTAAAGGGACTGGCCACATCCCAATCGGCTCGTAAATAGTTCTCTAAACAGGTGCGGACCACCCCCGGCTGCTCATAGATTTCCTTGAGCATGTAGTGCTTAAAGCCCTGCTTTTCGACCATCACAGGGGTCCAGTTGAGGGTACGGGGGGTTTTGCGTAGGCGATGTCCCTCAAAGTCATAGACCTCAACCCCTGTGGGCGTCAGCCGAGCCAGTTCCCCATTTTCCAGCGGCAACACCGCACGGGTATAGGGAATAATCGCTGGGGTATCCGAGGCACAGAAAAATTCCCCTTGGCCAAAACCAATCACCAGAGGAGCCTGTTGCCGTGCCACGATCAATTCATCCGGGTAGTCTGCACAGATAACGGCGATCGCAAATGCACCTTCCAATTGATGTACGGCTTGGCGTACCGCTTCTAGGAGGCCATTGGCCGTGGGGGTCTCAGGCAATACTTCGGCAATCAGGTGGGGGATGACTTCGGTATCTGTTTCCGAGCGGAAAATGTGCCCCCGCGCCTGTAGTTGGTCCCGCAGTTCCCGATAGTTTTCAATGATGCCATTTTGCACCACAGCTAGGCGATCGCGACTGTCACGATGGGGGTGGGCATTGTGTTCCTCTGGTTTACCGTGGGTTGCCCAACGGGTGTGGCCAATACCGACATGGGCAACAATGTCCAGCTGTTCAACCTTCTCCACCAAGTTCTGGAGTTTGCCCTTGGCGCGCACACAGAGGAGTTCGCCCTCATTGAGTGTGGCAATGCCAGCGGAATCATAACCTCGGTATTCCAGCTTTTGCAGGCCCTGGAGTAGGACTTGCGCCGCTTGCTGGGGGCCAATATAACCAACAATGCCACACATAAATAGACCTCGTAATCTGAGAGAAACAGGGGTGCTCTAACGACGGCTGGCAAACTGGGGCAGTTCCACCTGTGGTTGTTTCAGGGGAGGTCGTGAACGGGTAGCAAAGCGTTCTTTGGTGAATTCGGCTTGCCAAGGCTGAATGCCAATCGGCTGAATCGAACGCCGATGGGAAACTGCTGACCTAGTGATCTTGTCTAAGGGTTTGGAGGCGGTGCTGGAGGGAGCCTCAACTTGCTGAATTGTTCTTTGCCAAGAGGTTTCGATCTGGCGGCGAGAATTGGCGATCGCTTGCCATTCTTGATCATCAATGTTCCACGCTACTTTCTGCCACTCACTCATCACCCAACACCCACACTTTGATGACAGGTTATTATTCGGATTTTTATGAACTAGATTATCGGAATTTTAACAAAAGGCAAGCTTTGGGCAAAAATTGTCACAGGATGCCAGAAAGACAGCCTGTAACTCCCGTCACCTGCTGTGTTGAGCAATTACGCCCATCTCCTAGGGTTCATGCGGTTTCAGGGGAACTCAAGACACTTCACAAACTGGCACGTGCCTTTCCGGTTCCGCCTCTGGGGAGCGGGGCAATTTGTTTTCGTATCTTTTACAGACGAGTGCCGTAGTGCCACAATACCCTAAACAGCCTATCACTGGAGATGCACAGCCATGAACCTGCGGGAACTCCTGACAGCGGCAGCGATTACACCGGGTTTTGAGCATCCTGCCCTCGATCAAGAGGTGAAGTCCCTGAGTACGAATTCTTGGGAGTGTGAGCATGGCTCGTTGTTTATTGGTATGCCGGGCACACGGGTGGAGGGGGGCAATTTTTGGCCAAGTGCCTTGGCGGCAGGGGCGATCGCCGCGGTGGTGTCTCCCCAAGCCAAACCCCGTGAGGGAGATGCCTGTGTAATTGTGGTGCCCGATATTGAGCGTGCCTGTGGTCGGCTTGCAGCTGCTTTTTATAATTACCCCGGCCAACATCTCAGCCTGCTAGGGGTTACGGGTACCAACGGCAAAACAACCACCACTCACTTGGTGGAACATCTCCTCAACAGTGTTGGCTCGCCAACAGCACTCTTGGGGACGCTCTACAGTCGGTGGCCGGGACACTGTGAGGTGGCTAGCCATACAACGCCCTTTGCGGTGACCCTTCAGGCGCAATTGGCCGCTGCAGTGGCCGCAGGCTGTCGCTTTGGGGTAATGGAGGTCAGTTCCCATGCCTTAGCGCAGGATCGGGTGTGGGGCTGTCAGTTTGAGGTGGCGGCTTTTACTAACTTGACCCAAGATCATCTAGACTATCACCGCGATTTGGAGGACTATTTTGCCGCTAAGGCCAAGCTCTTTACCGCTGACTACCTGAAGGGTCGCGCAATTCTCAATGGCGATGATCCCTTTGGCCAGCGACTGGCTCAGCAGTTGTCCCGCGATCGCTACTGGACCTATGGCTTAAGCAAGGATGCGGATTTTTGGGCTGAGAATCTCAACTATCGCATCAATGGTGTGATGGGCACGGTTCATACCCCCCTCGGTAGCGGTACCCTAGACTCACCGTTGGTGGGACAGTTTAATGTGGCCAATGTGCTGGCAGCGATCGCGATGGGAGCAGCGGTGGGGCTACCCCTTGATGCCATGCTCAAGGCCCTGCGTGACTTTCCAGGGGTGCCGGGGCGCATGGAGCAGGTGCGCCTTGACCCAGAACAGGACATTACCGTTGTCGTGGACTATGCCCACACTCCCGATAGCCTTGAGAACCTGCTGAGGGCAGCTCGTCCCTTTATTCCTGGCAAACTGATCTGTGTCTTTGGCTGTGGGGGCGATCGCGATCGCAGCAAACGTCCCCAAATGGGAGCCATTGCCGCTCGCTTGGCGGATCAGGTAGTGGTCACCTCGGACAATCCCCGCACTGAGAATCCACAGCGGATTCTCGATGACATCCTTGCCGGTATCCCACCTGAAACAGCGATGATTGTTGAGAGCGATCGCCGCCAAGCTATTCTCCAAGCCATTCTGAGCGCCGCCCCCGGCGATGGCGTGATTATTGCCGGCAAAGGCCATGAGGACTACCAAATTCTCGGTACCGAAAAAGTGCACTTTGACGATCGCGAGGAAGCCCGAAATGCCCTCAAGGAGCGACTCAAACAACCACTGCAGGGGGGCTAACATGCCACAATAGGGGATTGTTGTCCCAAAGCGAGCAGATTGTGATTGAGGCAGAGGTTCACCGCCAATTACGGGCATTTTTACGCAGCAGTGGCGATCGCCGGTGGCCTCACCATCTCACCTTGGCGCGGTTGGTGGCCCGTGCCCTGCGGCTGCGGCGGGGGTGTTTACTTCAGGTCAGCCAGCGGGCGGTGTTACAACATCGCTATGGCCTGAGTTATCTGTTGCCGCTGCTGTTGTATCCTGAACCGGCCCTGCTAGTTGTCCCCCAGGAGCGACTGACACGGCTACTGCACCAAGAAATTCCTGAACTGCTCACCTTCCTTGCCGTCACCAAACCAATTCAGCATAGCCACTGCCCGCAGCCAGTGTTTGAGGGAGTGCTCGTGATGAACCTCGAGGACTGGTGTCGCCAAGCCACCCCCCACCCCAACGTTGTCACGATTATTGATGGCATTGAAGCCTTGCCCCAAATTGCCCAGCAGCAGATGACCTGCACAATTACCACCAGGGATTGGGAGCACTTGAAACTAGCGATTCCCAGTGCCGTTGGCGCCATTCGCCAAGTTTATGCCCAATTGGTGCAACACCTCTTTCAGCGGCCTCAGAATCCCTATGGCGACTATCTGCTCACCCCCACAGAACAGCAACCCCTCCTTGATCTGCTCCATCAATGGCCGCAGTCGCTGCCTCCCCAGTGGTCGCAATTGCGGGACTACCTCAACCGCAGTGACACAGTCATCTGGGGCCGCCGCCATCCCACGGTAGGCTACTTTACCCTCCATGGCCACCCCCTGAATTTGCGTCCCTATTTTCAGGAGATTTGGTGCCAAGCCCCCTTTGTCCTCATTGGCAGCGGACCCGATACAGACTCCCCTCTGGCCTATGTGCAGCAGGACCTAGGGATTCCGCCCCAAACGACGATTAAATTTGCCAGCGATCGCCACAGTGAAGCCATTACCCTTGCGATCGCCGAAGACTTACCCCTGCCCAATACCCCGGAATTTGCCCCGGCGGTTCTGCGGCGTCTCTACGATCTCATTGGCACGATTGGCCATCAACGGGCAGTGATCCTTGTCAGTGATGTACCCCTGCGGGAACAGTTGGCCACCCAATTGGCTGCCCTCTACGGTTCACGGGTACAGGTGGAGACGACGGCCCTTGAGACGAACACGATTTTAGTAACGGGGGAAACCTTTTGGCTGCGCCATGGGGCACAGTTACCCTGCCCGGCCCTATTGGTCCTGACGACGTTGCCCTTCCCCTCCCCGGAAAAAGCAGTGGTGAGTGCCCGCATTGAATGGCACAAGCGGCAAAAACAAGACTGGTTTCGTCAATATCTCTTGCCCGAGTGCTTGACGGTGCTAGATCGTGCCCTTGCCCCTGTCCGTCAGGATGATACCTTGGTGGCCATTTTGGACCGGCGGCTTACGGAGCGCAGCTATGGCCGCGAAATTCTCCAGAGTCTCAGTCCCTACAACCGCGTTAGGGATCGCGCCCAATCCCCGCGTTGAGTTTGCCACTGCGAAAGCCCTCCAGATCCAAGGTGACATCGGTAAAACCAAGGGACTGAAAGTGATTCACCAGTTGCTCAAGATCCGTCATCGTTACAAAGTCAGCAATCTGCTGTTGGGGCACCTCAATGCGAGCGGTATCGCCATGACTGCGGACACGACACAGTTCCCAGCCCTGCTTGCGCAGGTAGTATTCGGCATTGCCCACCCGTTGCAGCTTGGCAAGGGTAATTTCTTCACCGTAGGGAAAGCGCGAACTGAGACAGGGTTGGGCGGGTTTATTCCACCAGGGCAGCCCTAGGGATTTGGCAATTTCTCGCACTTCTAGCTTGCTAATGCCAATTTCGGCTAGGGGCGATCGCACCCCGCGTTCTTTGGCCGCCGCAATGCCCGGACGATAGTCTTGGAGATCATCAGCGTTTACCCCATCAAGAACATACTCATAGCCCCAAGCCTGCGCCAGTTCCCGCAGGCGATCGTGGAGTTCACTTTTGCAAAAGTAGCAGCGATTCACGGGGTTGGTGGCGTAGTTGGGGTTCTCCAGTTCATGGGTTTCAATCAGTTCATGGCGAATGCCAATGGCTGCCGCTTGAATGCGCGCATCCTCTAGATCCGCTGGAAATAGGGAAGGGGAGACCGCCGTGACCGCCACCGCCCGATCGCCCAAGACATCCTGAGCAACTTTGGCCACCAGGGTACTATCAATACCACCAGAGTAGGCAATCAAGGCTCGATCGAGTTGACCGATGAGATCGCGTAAGGCCGCTAGTTTGTCCACGCCCATCACCGACCGATTTTCTGAGAATTCTGCTCCTACAGTGTAGCTTAGGGGTGAGAGCAAAACACTCAGGCACCCGTTGCCAAATGCTGCGAGTGCTCCCCCCTGCTCTAAAATAAAATCACGAACGGATAACCGCTGATTACTCGGGAGAACCTATGGGAATTTTCAATGGTATTATTGAGTTTCTTAGCAATATCAACTTTGAAGTCATTGCTCAACTCACCATGATTGCCATGATTGGCATTGCAGGACCAATGATTATTTTCCTGTTGGCCGTGCGTCGCGGCAATTTGTAGGCCATTTCTTTTTCAAAACTTTGGCAGTCCCCCACGTTTGTGCTAACCGTGCCAAATCCTTGGCTTGCAGTTGATACCAGCGTTGCAATCGTGCCAGTTCTTCGGTAATGCTCAGGGTGGGGGCAAATTCTTCGCAGCCATAGCCCAGATGGCGCAGGATCGCTACCAGCGTACAGGGGGCAATCCAATAGGTTTGACTTAAGGCTAAAAGATTCACTTTAGCCCCTTCTTTGGCTTTCAGCTCATTTTGAATGGAGAGGATGAGGGTCGGTGGGGGGGCGATCGCGGGTCGTTGGTACCCCACATAGACTATTTCGGGCTGGGCAATGGCCAATAGCCAACGCAAATGGGTAGAAGAGGGGGGCAGGGACCAGAGGATGAGTGTGCGACAGCGGTCGCGGGGGCGATCGTAGTGAATGGCTGCTGTGGTGAAGTTGGGAGGGACCTCAGGGCGGCCATAGCCATAGAGCAAGACATGGTCGCGCAACTGCGGCAGGAGCGTTGTCAAAGGCGGGAGGGGTTGCCAACTGGGAATCGGGTGACTCGGTGGCTCGGGGACGTACCACGCCAGTGAGGGTTTGACTCCCTTGAGTTCGAGTTCCAACTGGGTTTCGCCATTCCAAGTGTGGGCTGTGAGGTGATAGGCAATATCTACTCTGGTTGGCAACGGCAAAAATGGTCCCCAGCGCCAAGCCTTAGCGGTCATCTGCTGCCCATTCTGCTCTAGGGTGAGTTTCAGGTGCTCCCCCTGCTGACCCATGGGCGTTTGTTCGAGGATCTTGACCCCGCGACTACAGAAAATAGGCTGAGGATTCTCACTGCCAAAGGGTTGCAATTGCTCCACTTGAGTGTAAAAGTCCCAGGTCAGTTGCTCAAAGGAGATTTCGGCATCAAGGGTGACCAGGGGACGCAGATCCTCGGGTTTGAGACAGGTTTGGGCAAAGGCCCGCAGGCGATCGCGCCAAGCCGCTAAATGCTCTGCCCGTAGGCTAAACCCTCCGGCCGCTTTATGACCGCCATATTTCAACAGCAAGTCCTTGGTGGCCTCAAGAGCCTCAAAAACATGGAATTCTGGAATACTACGAATTGAGCCACGAATTGTCGTCTCATCTTCATAGGTGCCAATAAACACAGGTACGCCGTAGCGCTCCACAAGACGGGAGGCCACAATGCCAATGACCCCATGGTGCCAGTTGGGCTGGACGATCACCAAAACCCACTCCTGTTGGGGATCAAAATCCGTCTCTTCGAGGTGGGCGATCGCCGCCGCTTCAATCTCGGCACAGAGATCCTGACGGCGACGGTTGGTTGCTTCACAGAGGGCTGCCAGCTCCTGAGCACGGTCTGGATCGTCCGTTGTCAACAATTCAATCACTACTTGCGGGTCACCAATCCGGCCAATGGCGTTGATCCGCGGTCCGAGACGAAACCCCACGGCCGTGGGTTTTAGGGAGGCGTCCTGCTCGGGTAAACAGCGCGCCATTTGCATCAGTGCTTGGACGCCCACCAGAGGAGAGGTGGGAAGGGTTTGCAATCCCTGCTTGACCCAGCGGCGATTCACCCCCGTCAAGGGCGCCAGATCGGCAATTGTGCCAAGGGTACACAGCTCCCGCAACGGCCGCACCAGTGGCCGCCAGTTGCCCAATCGCTGCGCCAGGGACACAGCTAGAATATAGGCCATCCCCACCCCTGCGAGGGTATGGTAAGGCGAGGTCGGGGAAACTAGTTTTGGATTGAGAATGGCATGGGCAGGGGGCAGTTGCGGTGGTACATCGTGGTGATCCGTCACAATGACTGTCAGTCCCAGTTCCCGCGCCTTGAGAATCGGTTGGAGGGCAGCAATGCCGTTGTCCACGGTGAGAATCAGTTTGACGCCTCGGTCGTAGCACTCCTGCACAATCCGCTCATTGATGCCATAGCCTTCATGCATGCGCGAGGGAATTTCATAGTCAATGTCTGCTCCCAGATGGCGCAGGGCACGCAACAGCAGGGCGGTACTTGTCATGCCATCGGCATCGTAATCCCCACAAATGGTCATCTTGTCGCCGTGGGCGATCGCCCGTTGCAGCAATTCCACTGCTAAATCAAGGTCAGGAAAGACCCTGTTGGGAGGCGGTAGCTCTAGGGTTTCCGGTTCGAGAAACGCCCGTACGGCTGTAGGGGTTGTAAGACCCCGCCGCAAATAAATTTCCGCCAGCGATGAGTGGCAACCCAGAGTCCGCCTCAACGCGTCCTGACACTTAGGATCAATCGGCGGCAAAAGCCAACGTTGCTGGGGAAGAACACCCATGATGCGGAAGGGGGAGATAGGCAAAGCAACAACCCCAATGCTAACTTGAGGCTGGCTTTGGTTGACAGGCTGAAAGAATTAGAATGATAATCATTAACATTCTTATAGAGCCTTAGTGAATCCCTTAGGCAAAGTCTTGGTGTGAGGTTAGGAGGGCAAGTATGGCAAAATCCCTAGCAACGGCCATTGTTGGTGCCGTTGGCGTTAACGTTTTCTTTTTGAATTCCGCAGTTTTTGCCCAGAGGCCAAATCCGCTGTCGGCAAGTGCCAGCATGGGGCAGGTCACCTCTGTCTCGCAGCTTTCTGATGTGCGCCCCACTGAGTGGGCCTATCAAGCCCTAGCCTCCCTTGTGGAAAAATATGGCTGTGTTGCCGGCTATCCCGATGGCACCTTTCGCGGCAGCCGCGCCCTGACGCGGTTTGAAATGGCGGCGGCATTGAATGCTTGCCTCGATGTGGTGAGCGATCGCTTTGCCAGTAAAGAAGATCTCGCTACACTGCAACGGCTCTCTCAGGAATTTGCTGCCGAATTAGCCACGCTTCGCGGGCGGGTAGATCAGCTTGAAGCGCGTACTGCCAACCTAGAAGCTCAGCAATTTTCCACAACTACCAAGTTATCCGTGGATGCCGTGATGGCCTTTCAAGCCGGTGGAAATACAGGCCAAGTAGTCGATCCCGTCACGGGGACTGGGTTCGCAGGGGGAAGCTACAACCCCACAGCGATCAGCCGTGTAGAACTGACCCTGAATACCAGTTTCCGCGGTGACGACTTGCTGACCACTACGCTGGAGGTGGGTAACAATGGCGTAGATACGTTTGGAGCAACGGGGATTGGTACCAACGGCCTCCTTGCCGGTGGTTCTGTAGATTATGGCGGTGTTGCAGCGGCTGCGAATCTATTTCGCCTTTTTTATACCTTCAAGCCCACGGCAGACCTGACAATCGGTATCGGCCCGCAGTTTTACCCCAGCGATATTGTGGATGCCAACAGCTACGCTAATAATTCATTCACGGATTTTAGTTCCAACTTTTTTATCAACAATCCTCTGATTGTTCCCTTTGCCGTAAATGATCCCGGAGGGGCAGGGGTGAGTATTGAATGGAACCCAGGAGGAGGGTTCTTTACCCTGCGCAGCGTCTATGTTGCCGCCACTGCCAACGCCCCCGGCGGTGTACCCACAGGGGGGGGTCTGTTTGGGGATCCCTATCAGGGAACTGTGGAATTAGAGTTTGCGCGTGCCTTTGGGGCCAATGAACAAAACAATTTTGCTGTTCGCCTGCAATACACCAACGCCTCGACCTTGAACATTTCCCAAAATGCAGCTGGGATCAATGCCGAACTCTCCCTGGGCAAGTTTGGCCTCTTTGGGCGCTATGCCTACTCCGATATGAAGCTCTATGGGGATGGGGCCACCATTAATGGTCTAGGGCCCTTTGCCGTCGATCCGGGTGCCCTAATCATTCCTGCCGGTGGGCAAGTGAATACTACGGCGCACACATGGATGGTCGGCCTTGCTTACCGGGATTTGCTCACCGAGGGGTCACTATTGGCAGCGGCAGTGGGCCAGCCCTTTATTAATTCGCTGCCCTCAGCCCCGCAAGTTAATGATGCCACCCAAATGAACTATGAACTCTTTTTCCGCTATCCCCTGAGCGACCATATTTCAATTACACCGGTGTTTATGGCGGTAACCAATGCCCACAATCGGTCTGACAGCAGTCCCCTTTTTCAGGGGCTGATCCGCACCACGTTTAGCTTCTAGGGAAAGACCTACAGTTGTTGTGAAATGGGCGGTAGGATAAAAAAATGCACAATTATGGAACGCTTAAGTCTATGCTGCATCCGCGTTTGGCTGCTGCCTTTGAGCAGCGTTCGGCTCTCAAGATTATCAGTGGCCTGAATAACTTTGATCGCGATCGCGTGCGGGCGGTGGTGACCGCTGCCGATCAAGGGGGCGCCACCTTTGTGGATATGGCTGCCGATCCTGAACTGGTGCGCCTTGCAAAGGAACTGACGACGCTGCCAGTCTGTGTGTCGGCGGTGGAACCGTTGCAACTCCTACGGGCAGTGGCCGCTGGTGCCGATCTGGTGGAAATTGGCAACTATGATAGCTTCTATGCCCAAGGGCGAGTGTTCAGTGCCGAGGAAGTGCTGGCCTTGACGCGCCAAACCCGTGAGCTGCTGCCCCAGACTATGCTGTCGGTGACCGTGCCCCATACGCTGTCCTTGGATCAACAAGTTGCCCTGGCTGAGGCCTTGGTGGCCGCTGGTGCCGATGTCATTCAAACGGAGGGGGGGACGAGTAGCCAGCCCCACCACGGCGGCACCTTGGGTCTCATTGAAAAAGCAGCTCCCACATTGGCAGCCGCCTATGAAATTTCCCGTGCCGTTTCGGTGCCGGTGCTGTGTGCTTCGGGGCTTTCGACGGTGACGATTCCGCTGGCGATCGCCGCTGGGGCTGCGGGGGTTGGGGTTGGTTCTGCCGTCAACCAACTCAACAGTGAAGTGGCCATGGTGGCCAGTGTGCGTGCCCTTGCCGAAGCCGTCAAAGGTGCCATTGCCGTCCACCGCTAACCCTGTGGTCAACCCCTCTCGATTGGCGCTGGCCTGTGCGAATCGCCTTTTTGAGGCGGCGGACAATCGGGAGCGGTTCCTCCAGGCGCTAATGACCCCCCCAGCTTATCCTGCCACTGTGCTTTGGTGTGGGGAGTCAGCTGCTGCGCTCCCTTTTGTGGCCTTACCGCCGCTGCCGTGGCAGCCCCCCTGGGTGAGCCGCTTTGTTGCCGGTAGTCCAACGGGTCAACACCCTCTCCATGCAGCCGGTGCTTATTATTGCCTGGATACCTCCTCGGTGTTTGCGGCGGTTCCCCTGCTCACCCTGCCCCAGGAGCCGTCCTTGGTGATAGATGTGTGTGCGGCGCCTGGCGGCAAGAGTCTCTTTGCGTGGCGATCGCTGCGCCCTCGCTACCTCATCTGCAATGAGACCATTGGCAAGCGGGTGGGGATGCTCATTGGCAATCTCAAGCGCTGTCGCGTGCATCCCGTAGGGGTCACTGCTTGGGATAGTGAAGTGCTGGCTGCTGAGTTCCAAGGCACTGCCGATGTGGTGATTGTGGATGCCCCCTGCTCTGGCCAATCCCTGCTGGCCAAGGGGCAAAAAGCCGATGGGTGCTTTCATCCACTGACGATTCGCCACAACCAACGGCGACAAAAACGGATTCTAGCGGCGGCAAGCGCCCTTGTGCGCCCGGGGGGATGGCTGCTCTATAGCACCTGCACCTTTAGCCAAGATGAAAACGAGGATGTGGCGGCTTGGCTCATGGCAAAGTTTCCGCAGTTGCTTCCTCAACCGGTGCCGGCGCTAGCGGCCTATCAATCCCATTTAGCAACATTTCCTTGCTATCGACTATGGCCCCACCAAGGGGAAGGGGCGGGTGCCTTTACAATTCTCTGGCAACATCAGGGCAAGGGAGAATCTCATCCCTTACCGGCATTGGGGGAACGTGGCGCCTTTGGCGATCGCTGGCGCTGGCACTCCAGTTCCCAACCGGCATAGGTGATAGCAGCAAAGGCATTTTGATCTAAGTACCGACTGAAAATGCGACTACTGGCGATCGCCGCCCGTCCCATTAATGTTGCTCCTAGAAGCTGCCCTTGGCGATTGATCACCACTTGCCCTAAACTCTGACCCTCGGGAGTCAACTGCTGAATCTCCCAGCATTGAATGGGTTCCCTAAGGTACTGCTGCGCTTGCCGCACATTCCAACCCACACGAGCAATGGGCACAGGTAAGGCAATCCACCACGGTTGACGGTAGTAGTCCAGGGTTATGGGCTTTCGCTGTAAAATCTGGCGGGCGATCGCAAAGGCTTCAAAGAATGTCAGGGAGGGCAAATGGTATCCCCGCTGCCAACCGCCACAGGCGTAGACTTGAGGATGACTCGTGCGCCCTTGGGGATTGATTCGCAACCACCCTTGCGCATCCCGCTGCAGGTGTTGCACATTCAAAGAGGTCGGATCAGGTGCTTTGCGCCTTCCCAGAAGTGGAACCCCCAAACCGAGACCACTTAGAGCAGCGTGCAGGCGATCGTTGAACCAGGCATCTTCCGTTGTTACAACCGGCAGCCCTTGTCCATTAGCATCAGAAGCTTTGCCAGACCAGTGGTGCCAACAGGCTCGCTCAATCCTGCTGAGGGCGTCCAGATCATGAAAATCCATTGCCGCCGGCGCATCAAGGAGCAAATAGCCTCGGGCATAGAGGCGATCGCCGCCCACCTGAAAATGACAGCGCGGCCGCCAAACAAATTCCCCCACCCCTGTGATCACATCTACCCCCACCAGTTCCAAGACCCTAGGGGCATAGCGCCGCTGTCCGTGGCGGAGGTGGGCTTGAAAGTGCTGCCAATGCTGAGCATCTAAGCTTAGGGGCGGAAACTGCGATAACCACCAGCGTTGCCACTGCCACTGCCACTGCTCATCAGGAGGTGGGATCACCAAGCCAATCCGCCCCAAAGGAGCACAGCGATAGGCAAGATCCAGCGCAAGGGGACTGGCCGCAACAATCAGCAAATCGTACTCAAAACGCATCGGAAATTAAGAGAAATTAAGATAGAAACGACAACACTGGCAGCGCCCATCCGCACGTTTAACGTTCGTCCCCACTGGCCACAACGTTTGGCACCCCTGTGGGAATTGGCCTACAACCTCTACTGGACGCGGCACGCAGCGGCAATCGCCCTCTTTCGCCGCCTCGACCCAGAACTGTGGGAGCAACAACCACAGCCCGATTTTGGGATGCATTGCCCAGATCCCCACTGAGAACCGCTTTTGGGCATAGAGGGAGCGGGTAATCAACCAATTTCAAGAATATGCCCAGCCTGTGCAGACGTGGTACCAGCAAACCCGCACCAATGCGCCCCGGCGATTGTATTGCCTATTTTTCCCTTGAATTTAGCCCCACGGAGTGCCTGCCAATCTATTCGGGGGGCTTGGGATCACCTCAAATCCGCCAGCGACTTAGGACTCCCCTTGGTGGCGGTGGGGTTGCTCTATCAAAAAGGCT
>NZ_DVDW01000035.1:0-87636 GCF_015296045.1 Thermosynechococcus sp. M3746_W2019_013
CGTTTACACCGTGGGCGGCGTAGATTTTCATGATATGCCACAGAATGGGCCTACCACCAATTTCAATCATCGGCTTTGGTTTAAGATGAGTTTCCTCAGAGATGCGGGTGCCTAAGCCACCGGCAAGAATAACAGCTTTCATTATTGATTTGCTTAATCGGTGTAGCATCAATATGCATCAATATGATATAATAGACCCGTTAGTAGAGGGAAGCAAAGGACATCAGCACAAGAATACGACGAGATTTATGACCGACTTATATCCAAGACCTTTCTCGACATGCCGTTGGGCTTGGTCATATCGAACAGAGGCTGTACCAGTGGGCGCACAGAGAGATCAAGCAACTGCTGCGTCTCAATGGGTTTAAGTGTGGAAATCAAGGCTGAATACGCAGCCCAAATTCAATCCCCAGTTCAAACACAGTCGGTCAAGCCATTCAAGTCTCGAAGCGCAATGGCACATTTTCTGGAGCGCTAAGGTCAATCTTGCTGCGTACTGAAACATCTGGGTGCCAATTCTGCAGTACAACTGAGCAATGATAATGATCATACCTTAGAGTTCAAAAACATCGCGTCTTCAATATAGCAATATAGCGCTTCACCTGGACGAACATACCGTAAAGTCGTGCAAGCGGAGCAACTGGCAGAAGAGACACCAAAAGAATACGCTCGAGGATGCTACTCTGCACTCCGTAACCTCTCAAGTTAGCGACAGCACGGTCAAGATCTGAATATTCTCGGTTGCTAGAACATACATTGTGAATTCTCTTATAGAGAAACACCTCTTTAGTTGACTTAATGTTGCACTTCCCTAGGATATAGTACAAGAAATGCGTATCGGCAGCATAGAGTCCCGAGGAAAGGATGTTCATTGCGTCATCGCTTATAATTTTTTTTGGAAAAATCCCGTAGATTGGATTGGCTTTTCCCAAAAAATTAGGCTCTAGTGCGTACTTTAGGCGACGCAATAGTTTACTTCCAGAATAAGTGAAAGTGCCGTTGCTTGCAGGGTGGCTAATTACGTTACCGACTTCATCTATCGTTCGGATACTGCCGAATGCAAGGCAAGAATTTTCAACGGCTATAGGCAAGAGTGCAGCAATCCAATCCCTATCCCATACATCGTCTGCAGCGGCCCACATGAAGTATTCGGCAACTGCTTGATCTAGAACATACTTAAAGTTGGCAGCTGCACCCATGTTGTGCGTTTGGCGGATATACCTTATCCGGCTGTCTTTTGCTGCGTATTCTCGGCAGATGGCCTCGGTCTCGTCCGTTGAGGCATTATCTGAGATGATCAGTTCAAAATCGGTAAAGCTTTGCCCTAACAATGAATTGAGAGCGTCACGAATAAATTTGGCACCGTTATATACTGGCATGCCGATGCTTAGTCGTGGTTTTGGTCGGGTGGGAGCAATGCTTGAGGGATCAAGTAATTTTGGCTGATTGTTCACAATACCCCTAGTCACTGAATAACTTTTCACGCTGTTTTAATTAGTAGGGAGCCTAGGTGGGCTGCACCAGATGTTCAAGTCCATCTACAACCTTGGCTGAGAGAATTTTATCCCCTTGGCGCAGTTGCCGCAGAGTTTCTTCTCCTTCGACAACATAGCCAAAGACAGCATAACGGCCGTCCAAGAGATTTAATCCTGCTGGGGTCAGTTCAGGTTCAAAGAGCAAAAAGAAAAATTGCGACGAACCACCATTGGGATCATCGTTGGGACGCGCTAGGGCAACCGTACCATAGGCGGAAAAGGGCAACACGGGGTGTTCTAGGTAACGACCCGCATCCTCAAGGGTAATGCCATAGAGGGGATACTTATCTCCCTCCACAAGAATTTCTAAGGGAATGGCGCGGTATTGATTGGTCTTGGGATCGATAAAGCCAACCTCTGGTCCCGGTGGATCCCCTGCCTGCAGCACATAGGATTCCTCAGCACGGGTAAAGGGTAGGCCATCGTAGAAGTGGCGTTGTACCAAGTCCACAAAGTTGCCAGCGGTCAGGGGGGCGCTGTAGCCATCGACAACTATTGTGAGCTTGCCTTTGCTAGTTTCCATCTCTACAGTGGCGCGACCCAACAATCGCGGCAAGTGCTCATAGCCTTTGGGAGGGGTGTAGCTAAAGTTTTGCACCATCATGGCCTCCAACTCCCCCACTTTGTCGAGGGCGGCGGCTTTAGCGGGTAAGAGTTGGCTGCGATCTTTGGCTTTGGCGGCTTCCTGAAGCGTATCGAGGGAAGTCTCTAACTCTGCTAAGAGGGTTTTGGCCGCTTCCTGTTTCTCGGCAGGGATCCTCTGGAGGAGTTCATCGGCGCGATCGCGGATAATAGTTTTCGCCTTGCTGATGTTGCTGGCAATTTTTGACCACTGTTTGCCCCGCACCCAAAAAGAGATTTGTTCCAGATCCTTTTGCAGTTCTCGCACCGTTGGATTGTCAATAGGTAAGGCCCAACGGAGCAGGGCTTTGGGATCAGTAATGGCATTCCCTTGGGGCAGGGCAGCAATTAGTGGAGGTTCAACAGGCAGCGCGATCGCCAGCGGCGGCAACAGGAAGGTGCCCAACCAGAGGAGGAGTATCACCAAAAGAGCGAACCAGCGTTTGCGTCGTTTCACCATTTCTTCCCATGACTGTCTCCCCTCAGTGTATCGGACGGGGCGATCGCCCTCCAAGGGGGAGCTTTTCATTTTTCCTTCATTTTCCGCAGCATCCTGTGTTAGGCTGAGAATTATGAAAGGATTATGAAAGATTGCCCACCATGCGGGGTCTGAGTTGGTTGCTGATAGGAATTCTCTTGCTGGGTGGGTGTGGAGTCCCAGCCCCGGAGAATCGCCAAGAAACCCGCCCCACCCAAACCCATAGGGATGAACGCCCCTTAGTGCTGACCACATTTACAGTTCTTGCCGATATGGCGCAGCAGGTGGCGGGCGATCGCCTGCGGGTAGAGTCACTGATTAAACCGGGAGCGGAAGTTCACGGCTATGAATTTACCCCCAGTGACCTGGTGCGGGGACAGGAAGCCGCCCTCATTTTAGAAAATGGCCTTGGCCTCGAGCGGTGGGGCGATCGCTTCTACAACAGCCTACCGAATGTGCCCCGTGTCACGCTCACAAAGGGAATTAGCCCCATTCCCATTCAAGAGGATGCCTACCGAGGACAACCCAACCCCCATGCCTGGATGTCCCCCCAAAATGCCCTGATTTACGTTGAAAACATTCGCAAGGCTCTCACAGACCTCGATCCTGCTGGCGCCGAGATCTATGCCGCCAATGCCAAAGCCTACAAAGCCCAAATTCGCGCCCTTGATCAGGAGCTACGTCAGGCCCTTGCTACCCTTCCTGCCCACAAACGCTACATTGTCACCTGTGAAGGTGCCTTCTCCTACCTGGCGCGAGACTATGACCTGACGGAAGTGTATCTCTGGCCAGTGAATGCCGATCAGGAGGGGACACCCCGCCAAATTACGCGGGTGATTGACATTGTGCGACAGCAACAGATTCCCGCTGTCTTTTGCGAAAGTACCGTCAATGCAAATCCCCAACAACAGGTGGCACGGGAGTCTGGCGCTACATTTGCTGGCATTTTCTATGTGGATTCCCTATCACCCCCTGAGGGGAATGCCCCGACCTACCTTGACCTACTCAAGTACAACATCAACACCCTTATCCGTGGTCTCAGCGGGAGGACAACCCCATGATTTCTAGCCCTGCCATTGACTTACAAGATGTAACGGTGGCCTATCATCGCCATCTTGCCCTCCATGGGGCAACGCTGCAACTGCCCGCCGGCACGATCTGTGGGGTTGTGGGCATGAATGGTGCCGGTAAATCCACCCTTTTCAAGGCCATCATGGGATTTGTCAAGCCCATCCGAGGTCAGGTGCGCATTCATGGATTACCCCGCCAGCAGGTACAACGGCAGTCCCTTGTGGCCTATGTGCCCCAAAGTGAAGATGTGGATTGGCAATTTCCGCTGCGGGTCTGGGATGTGGTGATGATGGGACGCTACGGCAAGATGAACTGGCTGCGCCAACCGAGGGGGCGCGATCGCCAACGGGTACAGGAAAGCCTAGAGCAGGTGGAACTCTGGCCCTTGCGGCAGCGCCAAATTGGCGAACTCTCCGGCGGTCAAAAGAAACGGATGTTTCTTGCTCGGGCCTTTGCCCAAGAAGCACAGGTGTTGCTCTTGGATGAACCCTTTGCAGGTGTGGATGTGAAAACGGAGAAACTGATGATTGCTCTCCTCATGGCAGAGCGGGAGAAAGGGCACACAATTCTCATCTCTACCCACGATCTCTCCTCGATGACTACCTTCTGTGATCAGGTGGTGCTGGTGAACCGCAGTATCCTAGCCTATGGCCGCACCAGTGAAGTATTTACGCCAGAAAATCTAGCGCGCGCCTTCGAGGGATCCCTGAGGATCCCCCGGCGCTGGGACTAACGGCGACGAATCGGCGTACCACAGGGATAGGTGGCTACAGGCGCTTCAGTGGGCAGCTCCTTCACCTTGTGCTGAAGTTGGGCTTGCAGGTAGAGCTGCTGGAGGCGCTCGACCATTTCGCCGCGGCGATCGTAGAGCCGCTTCAGAGGACGGGGTTGACAGCGATTGAGGCAGTAGGCGGTGAGAATGGGGAGGGCGATCGTGCTATCGGTGTAGCAAACGACGGTATCCCGCAACCCTTGGGGATCCACTTTACCCCAACTGACAGCTTCACTGGGCACAGCACCCGACAGGCCACCGGTATCCGGACGGGCATCGGTAATCTGGATAAAGTAATCGTGCCCCCGTTCCTCGAGCCCCAACACTTCGTGGATTTGCGGCTGGGTTTGCAGCAGGAAGTTTTTCGGGCTCCCACCACCAATAATCAAGGCGGCACTTTTGCCTTTGCCCTCAGCGGCTTCACGGGCAAAGTAGGCAATGGCTGCGGTTTCATTGACATCAATGGCAGGGTCAATCATCAGTTTCGACCCTTCGAGGGCGATCGCCGCCACATTCATGCCAATGGAGCTATCCCCCGGGGAGGAGGTGTAAATGGGCACACCGCACTCATAGGCCGTGGCCAACAAACAGGAATGGGGCTGTCCCCGCTGCACCTCCAGTTCGCGCACATAGCGCCCCAAGTGATAGTGAAACTCAGCTGTACCCATGCGGCGTTGGAACGTTTCACTGCGCAGCACCTGCCGCAAAAAGGCATCGGTTTCCAGGAGCACATCGTAGTCAAAGATAATGTCATAAATGCGGATTTTGCTTTCCTTGCGCAGTTGCACATCATCGACAAAAGGATGGGCCGCATAGAGATCCATGCCTAGGGCATAGTGAATATCGTGGTAGAGGTTTGCCCCAGTGCTAATAATGTAATCGACAAAGCCAGCCCGCACTAAAGGCGCTAAGGCTGAGATGCCCAACCCCGTGGGGGTCATCGCCCCTGAGAGGCTCAGGCCAACCGTCACCTCTGGCTGAAACACCCGTTGACTCAGGAGTTGGCAAATTTCCCGTAGCCGTGCTGAGTTATAGGCGGTGAAGTATTTGTCAATAAGTTCTGTTAAGCTGATGTTGTCGGGAATGGGTGCGGGGGTAATGGGGGTAGCAAATGCAGACATCGGTCGTTCCTCGCAAACTAATTCCACAGCAGGCATAGCCACTTAGGCAGGAACATTCCTAACCGCAGCACCATTGAGCCCGCTGAGGGGTGTCTAATTGGTTGAAGTTGTTAAAAACTTGAAGTGCAATAACAGTGATGAACACGCTCAACACTTCTGATCGACCCAGTTCACAAGGGTGTGAACCTCCAGTTGCAGGCCGATCAGTTCATACTCGGTCCTTCGCAATTATCCACAACCGACAGTGCAGGGATGGCTGCTCGCCGTTGGCGCAACCCCATTTCGAGATACCAAGTTGCGATGTTGGGATAGCCCATCAACGTCAATTGTTTCACTGTTGACAAGTCCCATGCCCTTACATTACGAGATCACTATAACACTTCATTACCGAATTTGCCGTGCGCCCCGCCTATTATGCTTTTGCGGCTTGTTTTAGCATCTTCCTCATTCTCTACGCGTTAAGAGGAATCGGTTGGCTGACGATGCTGCCGGGGGGAATTTTCCTAACCCTCGCCCTTGGCAGTTGGTTTACGGGGCTTTGGTCGGTTCTCACATTTTTGAAGCAGCGCTATTAGCCCCTGGAGGCCTTCCCTCTATGGGGCCACCGCCAGTTGAGGGGATTCTAGGGGCAGCGGTTGCAGGGGGACGGTCGTTGACACGCTTGGCAATAGGGCGGTACGAAACTGGGTTGAGTTTCCATGCCAAAACTCAGCAATAAAGGCAGTAGCGTTGTTGGTGACGACATTGACCACAGGATGCAAGCCCAAAAACAGGCCGCCAAAGGTAACCGCTAAATTTGGCAGAGCAATCAAGGCCACATTTTGATAGGTTCGCTCTAGGGCATCGCGGGCAATGGCAATGCCACGGCCAAGGGCAGACCAGTCGCCGTCCAAAAGAACAACCACTTTGGCATTGGGGTCAAAGGTAGGGGGCCGCCAGCGAATCGGTAACCATGTGGGTTCAGGACAGGAACAGGTTTCACCAAAGCTGATCCAGCCGACCCGCCGCCGCTTACCCACCAGATAGGCCTGAAGATCAGGGAGGCGATCGCCCGTGACCTCTGTGGTCCCCTCAAGGGGCCTACCTTGATCTTGAAGCAGATAGATATCAAGGCCAAGCTGTCGCAATTGCTGAATCAGGATGTGGGCCTGTTGAGGCTGGGGAAGACCGGCGCGAGCATCAATCACCAAGCTCTCCAGTTGCGCCAGTTGTTCTAAAGTACCGGCAGTGGGTAGATACACCCCCTGTTGCACCGCGAATACCTGTGCCGAGAGCATCACCGTCCGCAGTGACAGCTGCACACCGCTGCCAAAGTCAAACTGTAGGGGGGCGATCGCTGGTCCGTAGGCACCTGTCGTCAGCCAGAGGGCACCACTCAGGGCAAGCGTTGGCAGCACCGCATGGCGGGCAAATTCTCCCTGTTGGTGGGCAAGGGCACTGTCATAGACCGGTTCAGTGTGCAGCAGATCTGTCATCAAACCAAGGCGCGTTTGCCAACCGCTGCGGATCACCCACAGTTGAACCTGTCCCGTGAGAATTTGACAGCCTGCATAGAGGGCATCGCCGGGGCGGCAGATCCACACCTGTCGGGAGGGTTCAAAATGGGCAGGCTCCACCTCCGCCAATCCAGCCACAACGCGGCCATCCGCAGGCACAACATCCCCGGGCTGCAACCACAGCAGATCCCCAGCTTGCAACTCCTGAGTTTCAATCCTGAGGCAGTGACCTTGACGTTCCACCGTCAGGTGTTCATAGTGAGCCATCAAGACACTGGGATATCGATCCATCTGTTGCCGTCGCTGGCGATCGCGCACATCTGCCCGTGCCCCGGCCAACGTGGTCTTCAATGCAGGCGCTAAGAACTGGCCATTGACGGTATGCAGTACCATCCAAAGGCTATCGAGCAGATCTACATTGGGGGGATGCCCCTGACTCATCTGATGCCCCACCCGCTGAAACCAAGGCCAAGCACTGGCCAAGACCGTAGCCCCAACAACCGCGAAGGGCAATTCCAAGGGCGCACTGAGGAGGGAGACCCCTAAGGCCACCAAGGGCAGCCCCAAGCGTTCCCAATCGGTTTCAAGGCGAGCATCCGCCTCTACCTGTGCTTCGTAGTCTTCAAGGGCGATCGCCTCCGCAGGAGCCGCACTGTCCGGAAAGGGCTGCGGCACGGCCACCATTGCCTGTTCAAAACACTGCTTCAAACGTTCATAGACTGCCGCCTCATCGAGCAAATGGGGCTGATACTGCACCACCACTGTCGCCGCCTGCGGATTGAGACGCACCTGCTCAACAATCGCCAAAGACTCCAGCAACTGCACCAATAACTTTCCATAGGCAGGATCCCGTTGCACACGCGGCACTCGAAAGCGCACCCGCCCTGTTGTGGCATGAACAATTTGCTGTTCCATAACAACTTGACAAAACAAAGTCATAACGACTACGCTTTAGAAAGCAACATTATGTAGAGGATTCCACCATGCTACCCAACCGTGAAGGCCAACGTGTTCCTGAAGTTACCTTTCGCACCCGCGAAGGCGATCAATGGGTCAATGTGACCACCAATGATCTGTTCAATGGCAAAACAGTTGTCGTGTTTGCTTTGCCGGGTGCCTTCACGCCCACCTGTTCTTCAACCCATCTCCCCGGCTACAACGAATTGGCACCTCTGTTTCGTGAATGTGGCGTGGATGATATCCTCTGCATTTCTGTCAATGATGCTTTTGTCATGAATGAGTGGAGCAAAACCCAGCAGGCAGAGAATGTGCGTCTGATTCCCGATGGGAATGGTGAATTTACCGCCGGCATGGGAATGCTCGTGGATAAGGAAGACCTTGGTTTTGGTCAACGCTCTTGGCGTTATTCAATGCTGGTGAAGGATGGCATCATTGAGAAAATGTTCATTGAACCGGAAGAACCCGGCGACCCCTTTAAGGTCTCGGATGCGGAAACGATGCTCTGCTACCTCAACCCCAGCTACAAGCGGCAATGGGTCTCCCTGTTTACGAAGCGGGGCTGTCCCCACTGCGCCAACGCCAAAACGATGCTTGCGGCAAAGGGCATTCACTACGATGAGATTGTCATCGGTGAGGGGGCTAGCCTGCGATCGCTCCAAGCCATTACCGGCGCAACCACAGTTCCCCAAGTCTTTATTGATGGCAAATATATTGGCGGTTCTGAGGCGCTGGCGGAATACTTGGCCACCGATTGTTAAGGATTTTGGCTAAAGCAGCGGCAGGCAAGGATTTTACCCAAAATGGAGAATGAACTGCCTGCATCCCCGCCATCTATGACAAAGCCCCGCTTTTTCCTCTGCCTGCTGTTTACTTTTTTGCTAGTGGCGGGGCAGACACCGTGGCCTCTAATGGCGCAAGATGCCCAAGCCCCCCCAGCCCCGGCTGAGATTCAGGAATACGCAGTTACCCTCGATGGCGAAGTTTTGTTTGAGGTGCGCGAAGGGGTTGGTTCCTTTACCCCCGAGGAGCGGGCAGCAGCGATTCAACACCGTATCCGACAAGTGGCAGAGGATGAAGATATCCCCGTTGACAGCATTACCATCAAAAGAGGGGGCGATCGCGATAATGTTACGGTTGTTCAAGGAAACCGCCCCCTCATTACCATTACAAAAGCGGATGTTGACAATCGCCTAGAAAGTCAAGAAGAAGTAGCGATTGAACTGGCCCAGCACATTCGTGAGGCCATTACCCGTTATCGCCAAGATCGGGTTCCCCAAAACCTGCTCAAAAATACTATTTTTGCGGTTTTAGCAACGATTCTTACGCTGATGCTCTATTCGGTGGTGGTTCGCATCTCTGGTAAGATTTTCCCACCGGTGAGCCGCTGGGGTGGGGAGCGGATTCCCCCCTTGCGCCTGCAAAATTTTGAGATTATTTCTCAGGAAAAGGTTGAGCGTTGGCTATTGCGGATATTGCAGTTGAGCCGACTAGCGCTGCTGTTGTTTATTCTCTATCTGTACCTGACGTTTGTTTTTAATCTCTTTCCTTGGACGCGCACCTTTGGCAAGAATTTTCTCAATCACTTCTTGGGTTCCCTTGAATTTATTCTCACGAGTATTGGGAACTATCTCCCTAATTTGGTGGCGATCGCCATCATTGTTGCCATCACCTATTACCTCTTGAAAGGGGTGCGGGCAATTTTTAGCGCGATTGAAAGTGAACGCCTCGTCATCCCCGGTTTCTATACCGATTGGGCAAAACCCACCTATAACTTACTGCAAATTTTAATTATTGCCTTGGCGGCAGTCGTTGTCTTTCCCTACTTACCCGGCTTTGATTCCCCAGCCTTCCGAGGTATTTCTGTGTTTTTGGGGATTCTCTTTTCCTTGGGTTCCACCTCGGCGATCGCCAACGTGGTGGGCGGCGTCATTCTCATCTATACTCGCTCCTTTCAGGTGGGCGACCTCATCCAAATCGGCGATGTCAAGGGGATTGTGGTACAAAAAACACTCCTTGTCACCCGCATTTGTGCCTTCAACAATCAAGTGATTACAGTCCCCAACTCATCACTGCTCAACAACACGGTCATCAATTATGCTGTGGCCATTCGGGAAATGGGTCAGCCCCTGATTGTGCAAACCACGATTACCCTTGGCTATGATGTCCCTTGGCGCGATGTTTATAAGGTCATGATTGAGGCGGGCCGCCGCACCGCCAACATCCTTGACGATCCTCCCCCCTTTGTTCTGCAAACTGCCCTAAATGACTACCACATCGCCTATGAGCTGAATGTTTACACCCGTAACTGGCAGGAGCTGCGCTATACCCTTTCTGAATTGCATCAAAACCTCCAAGATGCCTGCAATGAAGCAGGTATTGAAATCATGTCGCCGAGCTATTTAGCACTGCGGGATGGCAACACCAGCACGATTCCCAGCACCTACTTAGGGGACGACTATCTTCCCCCCGGATTCCGCATTAGGCTACCCAAATAGCACCAGGTGGCTGCTAGAGTGGGCCTAAGCAATGTTTGGAGCAGCGGCTCATGAGTCTTCTTGGCAATCTCATTTGGTTGATCTTTGGCGGCTTCCTCACGGGCATTGGCTATATGCTTGGCGGTGTGACGCTGTGCCTGACGATCATTGGCATCCCCTTTGGGATTAAAGCCATTCAACTGGGTTGGAGTACGCTCCTCCCCTTTGGCAAGCACATTGTTGAGGCGCCTGATGCCAATAGCACTCTAACGATGATCTTTAATATTCTGTGGCTTTTGGTCGTGGGCTGGGGCATTGCCCTGAATCACCTCTTTTGGGGGTTGCTCTTGGCGGTGACCATTATTGGCCTACCCTTTGCGCAGCAGCACTTCAAACTCATGATTTTAGGATTACTGCCCTTTGGCCGCGAGTTGAGGTGAGTGTGAATCGTTGGGGGCTAGGGTGCCCCCTCGATACTTAGTCTAAAGTCCTACTTGAGGATGCCAAAGTAGTAGGCGGCAACCAAGAAATTAATGGCTAACAGTAGCACAGCCCAGAAGGTGCGGAAAGCGTAGGTGGGTTTTGCAGATTTTGTTGCCATAGTTGACATCCTCGTGATAGAAAACAGTAACTTTATTATATGCCGATAGTCTCCTGTCCGCGGAGGGAGACGTGATATACTGCCAATCAAACCTAGTTACGAGCTAGACTGCCCAGGGTCTGGAAAGTTAAAAAACAATCCAAAGCCCAAGGTCAGCCTAAAAGTTGCTAGAGTATATTTTTAAGGTTGCTGATTCGCGATAAGGGTTCTGCTTATGTCTAGTGCATTGTCCGTTACAGATGCCACCTTTGAACAAGAAGTATTAAATAGCGATATTCCTGTGTTAGTGGATTTCTGGGCACCTTGGTGTGGGCCGTGCCGCATGGTGGCACCCGTCGTTGATGAAATCGCCAATGAGTATCAGGGCAGAGTCAAGGTCGTCAAGGTCAATACTGACGAAAACTCTAAGGTGGCGACTGACTTTGGCATTCGCAGTATCCCGACGCTGATGATTTTTAAGGGTGGCCAAAAGGTGGATATTTTAGTAGGCGCGGTGCCAAAAACCAAAATTGAGGCGACTCTTGCCCAGTTCCTGTAGGTTGAATTAGGTTGAATTTACCCCTACAGCCATGGTTCCTGCTGAGCCAGCGATCCTCATTCATGTCAATGGCACTCCTCACACCTTGAGGCGATCGCTCTCGATTCCAGAACTCTGCAACCTACTGAATATTCACCCCCGCCTGGTTGCCATTGAATACAATGGTGAGATTTTACATCGGCAGTTTTGGGAAACGACCTATGTACAGGCGGGCGATCGCTTGGAAATTGTCACAATTGTCGGTGGCGGCTGATGCGCTGGTGGCGATGGCCTCTGATTGCGCTGCTGGTTTATCTGTGCACCCTTAGCCTTGGAAGCTGTGCTGGGCTGATTACGCCCCGTGGCAACCAATTGGTGACCGCCGTCACCTCAGACCCGAAAACCTTTAACTATGCCCTGAGCCAAGAATCCCCCAATGTCTTTGGCTATCTCTACACAGGGTTAATTCAAGAAAATGGCTTCACGGGTGAACTAGAGCCTGCCCTTGCTGAGTCTTGGGAAATTAAGCCGGAAACCCTCGAGATTGTCTTTCGACTCAGGCCGAATCTGAAATGGTCGGATGGTGTGCCCCTCACCAGTGAGGATGTGGTTTTTACCTACAATGAAATCTACTTCAATCCTGAGATTCCCACCAGTAGCCGCGATATTCTCCGCATTGGCCAGAAGGGGCTGCTGCCGGCAGTGACCGCCCAAGGCGATCGCCAAGTCACCTTTAAGCTCCCGGAACCCTTTGCTCCTTTTTTACGCAATGCTGGATTGCCGATTTTGCCCGCCCATCTGCTGCGGGAAGCGGTACGACAGCGGGATAGCCAAGGGCGGTTGAAGTTCCTGTCTATGTGGGGCACAGACACCGACCCGCGGCAAATTGTCGGCAATGGCCCTTTTGTCATGGATCGCTATGTGAATGGCCAGCGGTTGATTTTTCGCCGCAATCCCTTCTATTGGCGATCGCCGCTGCCCCATCTGGAACGCTTTATTTGGCAAATTGTGGAATCCACCGACACCGCCATGCTGCAGTTTCGCTCAGGCGGCCTGGATTTATTTGCCGTCACCCCTGAGATGTTTGCCCTTTTGAAACGCGAGGAAAAGCGCGGCCAGTTCACCATCTACAATAGTGGGCCAAGTCCCAACACCCTCTTCCTTTGCTTTAATCTCAATCGCGGTCGGCGCAACGGCAAGCCGCTGGTGGATCCCGTGAAGTCCGAGTGGTTTAATGATGTGCGGTTCCGTCAGGCAGTGGCCTATGCCCTCGATCGCCAGCGGATGATTAACAACATCTACCAAGGTCTAGGGGCGCCCCAACATTCAACGATTCCCGTCCAAAGTCCCTTTTACTTCTCGCCGGCACAGGGGCTGCCCACCTACAGTTACGATGTGGCCAAAGCCAAGGCATTACTCCAAGCGGCAGGCTTCCGCTACGACGATCAAGGTCGCCTCTTTGACGCCAAGGGGAACCGCGTCCGCTTTTCCCTGATAACTAATGCGGGCAACAAAATCCGTGAGGCAATAGCAACGCAAATTCAGCAGGACTTAGGGGCGATCGGCATGCAGGTGGATCTGCAATTTTTGGCCTTTGGTACCCTCGTAGATCGCCTCTCCAATTCCCTAGAGTGGGAAGCCCATATCCTCGGCTTTACCGGGGGGGGCAATGAACCCAATAGCGGGGCCAATATCTGGCGCGTGGATGGCCTTTTGCATACATTCAATCAGCAACCGTCACCGAATCAACCACCCATTACGGGGCGAGTCGTCGCTGACTGGGAGCAGCGCATCAGTGATCTGTATGTCCAAGGCGCCCAGGAGCTAAATCTAGAACGACGCAAGCAAATCTATGCTGAAGCCCAACGCCTGGCTCAGGAATATCTCCCCTTTATCTACCTGGTGAATCCCCTCTCCCTCACCGCTTTTCGCAATCATGTCATTGGCGCGAATCCCACCGCCCTGGGGGGTGCCCTGTGGAATCTCGATGAACTGAAAGTGGCAATGGCGGCAGCGGATTAGGCCCCTTCAGAGTCAGGTTCTCTAGGGCTTGCCTCGCTGTCTGTGGCTAACTGTACTTTGGCCTGTTGCCAGAGGACTTCTAGTTCTTCTAGGGTGTAAGTCTCCAGGGGGCGATCAATAGCCGCCTCAATGCACGCCAAGCGTTGAATAAAGCGTTGATAGGTTTGTTGCAGGGCATTAACAGGATCCAGTTGGCACCAGCGGGCGAGGTTAATCACACTAAAGAGGAGGTCTCCCAATTCCGCAGTCTGTTGCTCAGCATTCCCTTGCAAAAGCGCCTCCTGAAACTCCGCCAGTTCCTCGTAAAATTTCTCCCATGCACCGCTAATAGTCGGCCAGTCTAGGCCAGCGCGACTCGCTCGCTCACCAATTTTCATCCCTGCCATCAGGGGTGGGAGGGTACGGGCATAGTGTTGCAGCTTTTGACTCAGGGGGAGGGGATCTTCGCTACCTTTTTCAGCCGCTTTGATTTGCTCCCATTGGTCACGCACCTCTTGAGCAGTGGTGAGTGCTACTTCACCAAAGACATGGGGATGGCGACGGATCAGTTTCTCGGTAATTCCTTGAAGGACTTGAGCAAGGGTAAATTGGCCGGCTTCTTGGGCAAGTTGGCTCTGGAGAACAACTTGAAGCAACAGGTCTCCCAATTCTTCGGCGATCGCCGCCGCATTTCCCTCCTGCAGGGCATGTACCACTTCATAGGCTTCCTCAAGAACATAGGGAAGGAGACTGGTTGGGGTTTGCTGCAAATCCCAAGGACAGCCTCGCTCTGGATGGCGCAGCTCTCGAACCACATCAATCAGGCGTTGAAATTGCGTCAAGGCCTCTGGCAAGGGGGGTGGCACATAGAGCTGTAAAGGACAGTTGGCATCGGTGAGCTCCGCCAATTCCCCAAGGGTCAGGGGGATACTCTGGTGTTGGGCATCAATCAGCGTTAAGGGCGTCTCCAAGGGCCAATGGCGGCGCAACTGCTGTGCCAAACGGTGGGCGATCGCCAGCGTCGGAATCTCCGTAATCAAGCCGCCCTGAGGCAATTGAATCGCTTCTGTCAAAACAGTTGTGGCAGGCAAGACAGTGAGGGGCATGGCCATAGGCGGAATGACTGGACGCTGCATGACTATTGCTTGCCTATCATCGCCAATTTTCTGGCCCCAGTGCTAGGGGTCTCCCCCGTCTTAACCACATGGCTAGCTGGACTGGATCGATCACCAAAGGCAGGATTGAAGGTTTTTTGCCCCATTTTGCTCTGGTCAGCGGTGGGAGTATGTCACACTAAATGTAACAAAACATTTCGTAGGTTGAACATGGCCGATTTTCTCTTGCGAGCAACTGCTGCGGCCGAAGGCATCCGTGCCGTCGGTGTCATTACCACTCAACTCACTGATGAAGCCCGCAAACGTCACCAACTGTCCTACGTGGCCACAGCGGCGCTGGGACGAACCATGGCCGCAGGCTTAATCCTTGCCTCCAGTTTCAAGCAGCCCCAAGCACGGGTGAACGTGCGCATTCAGGGCAACGGTCCCCTAGGAACCATTTTTGCCGATGCCGGTGCCGATGGCACAGTTCGCGGCTATGTGCAGTACCCTAGTGTTGAACTGCCCCCCAATGCCAAGGGCAAATTGGATGTGGGGGCGGCGGTGGGCCATCGGGGATATCTCTACGTCATCCACGATCTTGGCTACGGCTACCCCTATTCCAGCACAGTGGAGCTAGTCTCCGGCGAAATTGCTGAAGATATCACCTACTACCTCGCCACCTCAGAGCAAACCCCCTCCGCCCTGATATTGGGTGTTTTTGTCGAAGAGGCGGGGGTAACTGCCGCCGGTGGGTTGATGTTACAGGTGCTACCCAAAGCCGCCAATGATGAACACCTGATCGCGACCCTCGAACAACGGGTGGCCAATCTTAAGGGCTTTACCCCACTGCTACAGGCAGGGCGGACACTGCCAGAGATCTTTCAGGAACTCTTAGGGGATATGGATTTGCACATCTTACCCCAACGGCAAATGGTGCGCTTTCACTGTGGCTGTTCCCACGAACGGATGTTAGGGGCACTCAAGCTCCTAGGGGAGGCAGAATTAAGAGATATCCTAGCCACAGAGGCAAAGGCAGAAGCCACCTGTCAGTTCTGTAACGCTGTCTATTGGGCGGATCAGCCGATGTTAGAGCAGTTAATTGCCGAGTTGGCCACTGCCTCAGTTTAGCCGTTGCCCTGAGGAGCTTGCCGGATGTCCAGTGTAGTTACAACTGCCCAACCTCCGTTGCATTTTCTCCCCCAGCGGTTTAGCTACCCCGTCTGGTGGACAGTGGCAAGACTCCTGCCCCTCTATATTCGGTATGGTCTTGGGCTCCAGCGGGTTGAAGGGGTAAATGTAGAGACCCTTGCCCGTTATTACCAGCAGTTTCAGCAGGGACAGGTACGGCTCCTCATTGCCTTTCGCCATCCCTGTACGGATGATCCGTTGGTCATGGGCTATTTGATGTGGCATCTCCTGCCGCAAACAGCACGGCGGCTGGGCATTCGCTTGCGTCCCCCCACAAATGGGTATTTTCTCTACGATCGCGGGATTCCCCTCTGGGCAGGGGCCCAGATTGGTTGGCTCTTTTCACGGTTGGGGGGGATTTCAATCATGCGCGGTAAGCTCGACAGCCAAGCCCTGCGATCGGCGCGGGAGTTACTTGTAGGGGGACGATTTCCCCTAGCGGCAGCGCCGGAGGGAGCAACGAATGAACACAACGAACTGGTCGCACCTTTAGAGCCGGGGGTGGCACAATTGGGATTTTGGTGTCTGGAAGATTTGGCTAAGGCGGGGCGATCGCTGCCTGTGGTCATTCTGCCCATCGGCATTCAGTACAGCCTCAGTCAGCCCTCTTGGGAGCGCATGGCAAAGCTAATGGCACAACTGGAGAACCGCCTTGGGTGCCCTACAGATTCTCAGCATACCCAGCCAGACGACCTCTACCGCCGCCTGCTGAATTTAGCAATGCACCTTTTGGACCGCCTAGAGGCCTTTTATGCTACCTCCTATGGTCAAGATTTTCCCGAACTGCCCCCCTTTGACTCCCCCAATGCTAAATTGGCAGCACGAATTCAGCGACTCCTCAACAGTGCCCTTGTGGTGGCGGAGTCCTACTTTGGTCTTAAGCCCAGTGCAGATTTTGTCAGTCGCTGCCGACGCATTGAGCAGGCTGCTTGGGAACGGATGTTTCGCAGTGATTTGGCACAACTTTCTAGTGTAGAGCGCTGCTTAGCCGATTGGTTGGCCGAGGAAGCCAATGTGCGATTGCGTCATATGCGTCTTGCGGAGCGATTTACCTCAATTACGGGTAGCTATATCCGCGAGAAATTCACGATTAATCGCTTTGCAGATGTAGTGCTGATTCTCTGGCGCACGTTGGATTGGCTAGAGGGAAAAAGCCCGAATCTGAATCGCTTGGTGGGTTTGCGGCAGGTGCGCCTGAGTGTCGGAGAGCCTCTCGATTTAGAGAGCTATTGGCCTCTGTATCGGCGCGATCGCCAGGGGGCACGGCAAGCCGTGAAGGAAGTGACTGATCAGATTCGCCAGCAATTTGAAGCCTTAATTGTGCCTACGGAAGCTTAGGGGGATTCAAGTTTGAGGTCTCAGCAAAACACAGGAGCGATCGCCCCTGTTGGAGCTTTGGAGCTGCTGCAGTCTGCTAAAGAGATCACTGGTCAGTTGTTAGGCAGCACTTTTTGGGCAGCTGGCATCGTCATTGCCAGTACTCAAGGGAGCACCAATGATACCTTGACCTCACTTCCCCACTGCGGGTAGGGCTGAGCATCATCGAGTAAAATTGGCAGAATCTGGATTGCTTGTTCACAGTGCTGGGCCGCTTGAAGGGCCAAGCGAGCCAACCCCGGCTTGAGGGTCTAGCAATCCCGAAAGATATTCCCCTCAGGGAACACCGCCCAGGCTTGCCTCTACCGCAGAAGTTCCACACCCCTACGCAACGCACTCAGCGAAGGCGCTTGGGCATTGACGGGAAAACCGCCACACTGACCAATCACCCCGCCCTGCAGTCCCAACATCTCATCGTGGGAGACCATGGAGTAGAGGTCGCGCCCACTCACCCGCCGCCCAGTAACATAGGGAATAATCAGCGCATCCCAGCGGGAACGATGGTTGGGGATCAAGATCACTGGACCACTTTTGGGCAGCTGCTCCTGCCCTTGCACCCGAAGGGTACGAATATAGCGCCGCAGGCCAAAATCCCCCACCAGACGGTCCATCAGAGGAGTGAGGAGAGCAGACTTGACAGAATCTTGCATCTGGCCTGAAGCGTGACCCGGCTGTAACACACAAAGACTAACCTAGGGAGATCGTCCCCCTCTTGCCAGGGAGGGCTAAGCAGTTCGCAAATTGGCAAGTCAATTGGCAAACCAAGGGGGGTTATCAGTTGTTGGCAATACTGAGAATCCAAGTGCCAACGTAGCGCATCAAGGGAATATCACCGGGGGAACCAATGCGGGCATTGAAATAGTACATGCCGCCATTGTTGGGGTTGCGGACATTGTTGAGGATCACCTGTACGGGGGTTCCGGCCGGAATCACTTCCGCAGGCACAATGTCAATGACGCGATTATCGGGATCAACGGACACTTCAGCAAGTGGGATTTTCTGACCCAGGTCACGGCGAAACTGGAAGAAGCTGTTGCCGCGATTACCCCCGATGCGCACTTCAATGCCTTTAGGATCAATGATGCCGGTGTAATAGTCAGGATAGGTGATATTAATGCGGTTGATGGCCACTTTTTGCTGACCCAGACGCAGCCAATAGCGATCGCCCATAAAACCGGGGGTGCCGTTATCTAAGTGGTATTGCAACTGCTGTCGGCCACTGGGCGCGTCACCCCAGGTAAACGTAAAGCCCTGATTGGCTTGGGCACGCACAAGGGCAGGGGTCACAGGACCCAGACTACACCCCAACAGAATCAGAACCGGTAGGAAACGCTTCACCATAGACAACCCTATTACACGACACCACAGATACCTGACTTTCAGACGGGGAGGATTCGCTTCACGTTCCCCTACGGATCAGTCTGCTTAGTATCCTAACGGCAAAGAATCACCATGGCCAAGAAAAACTCAGCTTTATTGAGAGACTTTCCCTTAGTTGCTGGTTTGCTGCACCAATTGAGCAAAGAATCCGCCACGACTAGTGACACTGGAGGGAGCATCCTTATCAGCCATTTGCACGGCCACAATTTCTGAGGTGAGCACCGTTAACTTCTTGCCCACTTGGCGATCGCACGTCAGTTCGAGGACAGTTGGGGTACCACTGGCCATGGCCTGCTGAATTTGCTGATAGGCCGCCGTCGCTGCTGCACTTTCCTTGCGTTCAATACTGACGGGCATGGGGACATGACGCAGAACTAAATCAATTGTGTACATTATGTTCCTTCCTCCTCAGACTAAGGGGGTAATATTCAATGTAAAACGCTGTGGCCAGAAAATTATCGCTGACTCAACGTGCTTGTCCACTGCTGGTGCAGCGATCGCAATAGGGGCACATCCACATAGGTTGTCCAACCCACCTCACCACGCAGAACCTGAAAGGGATAGTCCGGTTCCCCTAGGCAATCCAAGACAAGTGCTGCATCACGAAAATCATGATCCTTGGTGTAGTCGGTAATCGTGATAATGGTCGCTAGGCGACTGGCGGTGGCGGCCTGAATTCCATTGGCCGAATCCTCAAAGGCAAGGCACTCTTGGGGTGAGAGACGCATCTTTTCAAGTGTGTAGAAGTAAATGTCGGGCGCAGGTTTCTTGGCTGGAACCACATCCCCAGCAGCGATTATCTCAAACCACCTGACGCCATCAGGAGCGAGCGTATTTTCAAGGAGTGCAGTAACATTGGCAGGGGTGGTCGTGGTGGCGATCGCCAAACGTAATCCTGCTTCACGGGCTTCAGTGAGGAGCCGTTTCACCCCCGGCCGCAGGGGAATAGCCCCTTCCGCCAATAGCTCGGTATAATAGCGGGTCTTGGCCTTGTGTAAATCGGCAATCAGAGCATCCAAATTTTGGGGACGTGGCCAATCGGAACGAAAGCACTCAAGGTAATACCTTATCCGCTCCTTGCCCCCAGCCACCGCCAGGAGTTGACCATAGAGGGAAACATCCCATTCCCAATCTAGACCAGCGGCGGCAAAGGCCTTGTTGAAGGCTACACGATGGCCATCCCGCTCCGTATCTGCTAAGGTGCCATCAACATCAAAGATCAGGGCTTTAAGGTGTGCCATAGCAAGCGGTATTGCTCCCTGCTGGGGAAACCTAAACATTAGGAAAACATTAATTGAATGACTGTAATTTTACTAGCCGTACTCCCATTGCCTGACGATTGGCTATTGGTTCACGAAATTGCCATGTTTCCTCAGGGCCAAGACCATAAACCCGTACCGCCACGGTCCCAACTTGCTGACCGCGTTGATCAAAGAGTTCAAAGTCCCCCTGAACTAGGCGAAAATAGTCTTTACTGTAGTTTTTAAGAACCCCGACAATAAACGGTGTACCACCCTCAATGTGCCACTTAAAGTCCGTCATCACTACCCCTTTTTGACCAAGGGAACCCTCGATCAACTGCTGCAGCCGTTGCTGTTGCTGCCACTGACCAAGGTGATAGCTAAAGATCACCAGTAAACTAACAAAGCCAGCAGCGATCGCCACCACCCACGGGGCAGAGGAAGCATACACAGGGGCAGCTAGGGCTGGGTTGAGAGGGCGCAGATCAATAACCTCTTCCCAATCGGGTTTAGGCGAACCCTGTATGCGGCCAATAATTTTAATGCGGTCAATATCATCGAGGTGAAACTGTCCCAAGCGAGACTTGAGAAGATCCGCTAGGGCAGAATAATGGGCAACGGTGCCGGGGGGTTTGTTCAAAATAATGTTTAATTGGTTGCGAAACTGATTGACTTGCACAACAAGGGCGTGTTCTGAAAGCACCTCTTGAAGTGCTTCGCGAATTTCCTCAACTTGTAGTAGCCCCATGCCCGCAACCCCTACTTTGTGGCAACAGAATGACTGCTGGGAAACTTTTGCCTACCAATGGTCAAGCTACCCTTCTATGTGCCAGTGTACACAATGGGCCAGTGATACAGCTCTGTCAATTTACAGTGTTTTGCGGGAGCGGTGCGCAGGCCGACAGCGATCGCAATGGCCACAGTGGAATCCCCTTGCCTCAGTGGCAAAACCAAAGGCTTGGAGGAGAAACTGCCAGCGGCAGCCCCGCTGATAGAGGAACTCTTGCATCAACTGTTCTTGAGGGTCTTTGGGCGGGGGTGGCACCTGTGCCAAGGGTTGACGGCAATAGTGAAAGGGGTCTTGCCAGCGGAGTGCCCCCTGTTGATGCAGTAATGCCAGGGTCAATTCCACCTCAGGAAAGTGTTGCCGCAGTTGCTGAAGATTGCCCCGCAGGGGCAGCTGCGCCTGCAGTGCCATGGCGCGATTGTAAGTGTCTTGACTTTGGCGCTGAAAAAAATACCAACGCTGTTGATCTTCGCGATCCAAACCCCAGCGATCGCTCACCAAAACCAGTGCCTGTGCCGGCTGACCATCCCGCCCAGCCCGTCCCACCTCTTGGAGATATTCACTGAGTTGCAGGGGCGGCTGGTAGTGACAAATCCAACGCACATTGGGTTTATTGACTCCCATACCAAAGGCATTGGTACAGACCACAAAAGGCAGTTTGTCCTGCAACCAATCGCTCTCAATTTGGCGTCGCTGTACTGCCGGTAGTCCGCCATGGTAAGCGCTGCTGCGGTGTCCCTGCTCCTGAAGCCAAGTGGCAAGGGTTTCACAATCGTGGCGGGTGCGGGCATAGATCAATCCGCAGGTTCTCCCCTGCTGCTTGAGAAATTGCTGGAGACAATGGCGGCGATACCCCCGACTCCACACAGAACGTACGGCCAAATAGAGATTGGCCCGATAGGGGCTGTGAATGATCTGTACAGGCTGTTCTAGACCTAAAACCTCAATCAGGGTGCGTTGGGCATGGGGATCGGCAGTGGCGGTAAAGGCAGCGATCGCCAGGGGTGGCTGCTGAGGTTTACATTGGCGAAGGGCAGGGCGCACCGTTCCCAAGCGACGATAAGCGGGTCGAAAGCGATCGCCCCACTGCACAAGGCAATGGGCTTCATCCACAATCAAGCCATTGAGTTCCACTTCTGCTGAACAGAGGCGCTGCCAAAGAGGGCTAGAAAATAAGGACTCCGGCGAAAGATACAGCAAACGGTAGTCCCTTAGGTGCGAGAGAATCTGGCGGCGTTGGCTGCTGGGCAGTTCACTGTGATAGGCTGCGGCCGCAAGACCCCGTTGCCGCAATTCAGTGATCTGATTTTCCATGAGGGCAAGCAGCGGCGAAACCACCAGCGTCAATCCCCGTTGAAGCACTGCTGGCAACTGAAAACAGAGACTTTTGCCCGCTCCTGTGGGCAGCACAACTAGGGCGTCCCGTCGTTGCAAGAGTGCTATCATCACCTCTGCTTGGGGCGATCGCAACTCAGAATAGCCCCAGTATTGCTGTAGGGCAGCCTGTATCGGCTTCAAATCGGCCTCTGGCATTCCACTGGCCTAAACCCTGAGATCATTCAGCGCTGCAAAAAGCGGCACAGTCTTCTGGCGGCAGCAAGAGCAGTCAATTTAGAATCAATCTAGAATAATTTTAAGCAAAAAATCCTAGGATACCTAACACCCTTTAGACCTATCACTGTTGCCGAAGTGTAAAACGCTTATGGAGATGAACCTATGGGCATGAAATTTGTGCCGCTGGTATGCGTGGCAATGTTGGCAGCGGTGGTCGCTCCGGCAACTGCCCAAAGCCGCCGCCAACCCATTAATCCGCAACAATTCCCGGTTACTCAGCCCACCTTGCCCCAAGCCTTTGAACGCATTGATGACAGCCAAAGGTACTGGCAGGATGAATCCATCGCTGGCGATGCCGCTTTTACATTTGGTGCTCCTAGCTATCGCGATAACGACATCATCAAGCGGGCAGAGCGAATCAACTATGTTTCTAAGGATGGGTGGTATCAGCAAAGCAATCAACCTCCTGTCCGCACCCGTGATCTCGATAGCCCCTTCTGTACCTCGATGTACGGTACGCCCTTTCCCTGTAATTTGATGGTGGAGTCGCCGCTGCCACCCTCGCAGCCGCCCTTCTTTGCCCCCCCACCCCGCCCAAGAGCTATGCCAGCTCCGCCAGTACGCGCCCTGTATTGACAGTTTCTGGAAAGCGTTAACGATTGGGGGGCCCTGCCCCCTTTTTGGGCTTGTAAGGGGCGATCGCCAAGGAAAAACTGTAGCATCTCCTATGGAGTTCCGTTAAAATAGATTGCAGTGATTAAAAAAGCATTAATAAATATTTTCTCTTTCTTAAAAGTGTTCCCACTGAACCGTTAGCTAGCTTTTATTTGTCTGATTACTAGCAATCGCAGAACTTATCGTATATTTCTTTTTATCCTGTTGCCCGTTGAAGGGCTGGCTCCTCCCCTCTTGAATCCTGTTAAGCTCTCTCCCAAGAGAATCTATAAAACCCATCCCCTATTCAAGCTTCTATCAATTGTTCTCCTATTACACATACCTCACTGATCCATAGGTCCTCCCTAATTATGCTTCCCCTTCAAGAACGCCTCTCAATTTTTATCGATGGAAATAATATGTTCTATGCCCAGCAGAAAAACGGCTGGTTTTTCGATCCCCGTCGTGTTCTCGAATTCTTCACCCGTGATCCCAACATTGTATTGGTGAATGCCTTTTGGTATACCGGCCTCAAGGATATGCAAGATCAGCGTTCGTTTCGCGATGCGCTCATTAACCTTGGCTATACCGTGCGCACAAAGCTGTTGAAAGAATACTACGACGAAGCCCTTGGCAAGTACTACCAAAAAGCCAATTTAGACATTGAAATTGTGATTGATATGTTCAACACCGTTGGTCAGTACGATCGCGTAGTTCTCTTTAGCGGGGATGGTGATTTTGAGCGAGCGATCGAATTGCTGCGTTCCAAAAACACCCATATCACAGTTGTTTCCACCGAAGGGATGATTGCGCGGGAACTGCGCAACGCCACTGATCGCTACATTGATCTCAATGAAATTCGCCCGTTTATTGAAAAAATTGACCCGCAAAATTCACAAAATTCAAATTAAAAAGCGCACCCAGCATTGCCAGATGCGCAAATCCTAGCGTATTTTCTTAGGTGCCTAGAACAGGCCAAGGGTGAGGGACTTATCCAAGGGGAAAGCAGCACCAATACCCAGCCACAGCGTCACCAGTGTGCCAAAGAGGAAGACCGTCATCGCCACAGGACGACGGAAAGGATTTTGGAACTTGTTGACACTTTCAATAAAAGGAATCAGCATCAAGCCCAAGGGAATGGAGGCATTGATGAGCACACCTAACAGCTTGTTGGGTACCACCCGGAAAATCTGGAAGGTGGGATAGAGGTACCACTCCGGCAAAATTTCCAAGGGGGTGGCAAAGGGATCCGCCGGTTCACCCACCATAGCAGGATCCATCACCGCCAGACCGATCACCAGAGCGATCGTGCCCATAATCACCACAGGGAAGATATAGAGCAGGTCATTGGGCCAAGCAGGTTCGCCATAGTAGTTGTGGCCCATGCCTTTTTTCAGTTTTGCCCGCAGAGCCGGATTCGTTAAATCAGGCTTTTTCAAAACTTTTGCCATAAATCAATCGTTCTCCTAGAGGGTCAGCAAGGGGGAGATTACTTGGAGCATAACAAGGGGAACCGCCGAAAATAGCAGGCTCTGTTACATTTCTTGATGCTTGGCTTACAGGGGACCCGAAATGCCCTGCTTACGAATCATCAGGAAGTGCATCAGCATAAAGACGGCGATCGACCAAGGGAGCACAAAGGTGTGCAAACTATAGAAGCGAGTGAGGGTCGCTTGACCGACACTTTCACCCCCACGCATCAGTTCCACCAGTTGGTCACCCACCACGGGAATCGCTGCAGGGATACCGGAAACGATTTTGACCGCCCAATAGCCCACTTGGTCCCAAGGCAGGGAGTAGCCCGTGACACCAAAGCTGACGGTAATCACCGCCAAGACCACACCCGTCACCCAAGTGAGTTCGCGGGGTTTCTTGAAGCCGCCGGTAAGATAGACCCGAAAGACGTGCAAAATCATCATCAAGACCATCATGCTGGCGGACCACTTGTGAATGGAGCGGATCAACCAGCCAAAATTGACCTCATTCATGATGTACTGCACAGAAGCAAAGGCTTCAGCCACCGTAGGTTTGTAGTAAAACGTCATGGCAAAGCCTGTGGCAAATTGGATGAGAAAACAGGTGAGGGTAATGCCACCAAGACAGTAAAAAATGTTTACGTGGGGCGGCACATACTTGCTGGTGATATCGTCAGCGATCGCCTGAATTTCGAGGCGTTCCTCAAACCAGTCGTAAACTTTGTTCATAACAGTGATTAGTCCTGCGAAACCGCTGCTTTACTTTGAAAAATGTAACATAAGCCCTCTCAGACTTTCCACATTCAGTTACAGCCCTTTTCCCAGGGGTAGAACACCCTGAAAACTGTGAAAACCTAGAGATTGGCCTCCCCTTGATGTATCCCCCTTCATAGAAAAGGGATGCCCAGGCGCTTTCAGGTTGATTGGTGCCACCTACCGTCCGATAATAAAGTCTCAACAGCTTCAGGACGCCTTGGAGCTGTATCCTCTACTACCTGCAGCATAACGACCGCTTGGGAGGCTTTGAGATGAATCTGTTGAAGAAACTGTTTGGTGCTATCTTTGGCCTATTTGGGGCGATCGCCAAGCTCTTTGGCTTGGGCAAAAAGGGCGAATTTTACATTGAATTAGATGACAACAGGGCTGCCCCTGCTGCACCGCCAACCCCTACGAAAGCGACAGAACCTGCCCCGACCTCTGAATCTGCTGCTGCACCTCAACCCGCTCAAGCCGTTGCCGCAGCACCCACCCCCGTTGCCACAGCTCCAGCAGAACCCACACCGACCCCTGTTCCTTACACCCGTTTTACCCGTCGTCGTCCGGGAGCCAATATGGCTGCATTCTTGAACATGGCGCGGCAAGTTCGTCCCTCGACCTAGGAAAACTCATTCACAGAGCATTCGATGCAAAGGGGCTGTTTGATGTCGGAATGCCCCTTTTTTTGTCCAAGGCATCGTCTCCGCGCATTGCAATATCTCCCTAGTTGCAGTAGGATTCTGGCAAATTGTGAGAATCACAGCTATGGGTCAACAGCCGTCAAGCGGATGGGCAGCCGCCAAAATTGTTGCAGGGTTACTCCTCCTCTTTACCGTTGGTGCCTGCGAGGCGGATACTACTACCACCGCTCCAACAGCAGAAGGGCTACGCATTGGTTCATTATTGCCCTCAACCGGTGACTTAGCCTCCGTGGGAACCCCCATTGCCGAGGTGGTACCCCTGCTGGTGGAAACGGTGAATGCCTGTGGTGGTGTTAATGGCCAGTCCGTCACGCTCATTGCTGCCGATGATCAATCTAATCCCGCCTCTGGAGCAGAAGCGATGACGAAGTTGGTCGAGATTGACCGAGTTGCAGGGGTGGTTGGCTCCTTTGGCAGCAGTGTCTCGAACGCCGCAGCCGATATTGCCACCCGCGGTCAGGTGATGTTGATTTCTCCGGGCAGTACTAGTACACTGCTCACAGAACGGGCCAAGAAAGGGGACTTTAACGGCTATTGGGCACGCACTGCTCCCCCTGATAACTACCAAGCCCAAGCCCTCGCTCAACTGGCCAAACAGCAAGGCTATCAAAGGGTTTCTACAGTTGTCATCAACAACGACTATGGCCGCAGCTTTGAGCAGGAATTTACCCGTGCCTTCAAAGCCCTAGGGGGCACAGTGATCAATGAAGACCGCCCAACCCGTTATGATGAGCGGGCAACCACCTTCACAACAGAGGCCGCTGCTGCCTTTGGCGGCAAACCTGATGCGGTGGTGGCGATTCTGTATCCGGAAACTGGCAGCTTGCTCCTAAAATCTGCTTTTGAGCAAGGCCTGACTCAAAATGTGGCTATTCTCCTCACTGATGGTGTGAAGTCTGAAAGTTTTCCAGAGCAAGTGGGACGCACCCCCGATGGCAAATATATTATTGCCGGCGCCAAGGGCACCGTTCCGGGTGCCGATGGTAAAGCTCTGGCTAAACTCCAAAAACTCTGGAAAACAAAAAAAGGTGGTGATCTCCCTGCTTTTGGCGCTCAGGCTTGGGATGCCGCTGCGCTTCTTGTATTGGCTGCACAGGCCTCCGGACAAAATACCGGTGAAGGAATTCGCAACAAATTGCGCGATGTGGCCAATCCACCGGGGGAAGAAGTGGATGATGTGTGTGCCGGGCTAGCTTTACTGCGGGAAGGCAAAGAAATTAACTATCAAGGCGCCAGTGGCAATGTGGATATTGATGAAAATGGGGATGTTGTGGGAGTTTATGACATTTGGGAGGTCACCGATGACGGTAAATTAAAGGTAATTGGTCAAGTCAATCCCCAAAAACCCTAGGCATGGCAAGCACGTTTTCCTTTGATATTGTGAGTGATTTTGACTGGCAGGAGCTGGTCAATGCGGTGGATCAGACTGAGCGAGAGATCAAGGCCCGCTATGACCTTAAGGATACCCAGACTACCCTTGAACTGACAAAAGAGGGACTGACGATTCACACCGATAGTGAGTTTACCCTCAATTCAGTGCAAACGATTCTGCAGCAGAAGGCAGCGAAGCGGCAGTTGTCTCTGAAAATTTTTGACTATGGGCCTGTGGAGCCAGCGGGGGGCCAACGGGTCAAACAGTTGATTAAGTTGCGGCGTGGTATCCATTCAGAGCTAGCCAAGGAAATTAGCAAGCTCATCCGCAATGAATTTAAGAAAGTGCAGGCCTCCATCCAAGGGGATGTGGTGCGGGTCAGTGCCAAGTCAAAGGATGACCTACAAGCGGTGATCCAACGCCTGAAAACGGAAGATTATCCTGTGCCATTACAATTTACAAATTACCGCTAGTGGTTGAAGGGGCATGTTGGGGTCTGTATCGCTGGGAACTTTGGGGTTAATTGTTGGTGCACTGCTGACAGGGGTGGGGGTGGTGGCCTATGCTGCGGGGAATGCCACCTTGAATCTGGCTGGCTTTTTCTATGGTGTGCCCCTACTGTTGGGAGGATTGGCCCTAAAGGCGGCAGAACTCAAGCCGGTGCCCTATCGTGAAGCCCCAACCCCGGAGGCGATCGCGGGCCGTAGCCAAGCAACACCTACCCAAACCCAAATCCGTAGGGATGTCACTCGCTATCGTTATGGTCAAGAAGCCCACCTCGATAGCACATTGGCTAGTTTAGGCCTGAGTCCTTCGAATGCGGAGCGTCCTGTCTTGGTAGCGATCGCCGAGACGCTAACCGATGGTGCCTATACATTAATCTTGGAATTTGACTCCCCGGCGGTCCCCTTTGAGGTGTGGCAATCGAAGCAAGCCAAGATGCAGACCTTCTTTGGCCCCAATATTCGGGTAACCATTACCAATGAGGGCAATGACCGTGTGGCAGTGGCCCTGATTCGCCAGTAAGGCCGTGGTCAATCCTGTTCCAGTTGACTAAGATTACTGGTAAATAGTTTTGCCCTGAATTCAGATGTTACGATAGCATCATCATTGCGGCACCCTAATCTAAAGAGCAAGACTTTTTACAAGAAGTCTCCCGCTGAAGCGCATTTTTGGAAACGGCGATTACGGCTATGGGTAAAATCATTGGCATCGACCTGGGAACCACAAATAGTTGTGTGGCAGTCTTAGAAGGGGGGAATCCCGTCGTGATCCCCAGTGCAGAGGGTGGGCGCACCACCCCCAGTATTGTTGCCTTTGGCAAGTCGGGCGAACGGCTGGTGGGTCAACTGGCTAAGCGGCAAGCCGTCACCAATGCCGAAAACACCATTTTTAGTATCAAGCGGTTTATTGGTCGTCGCTGGGAGGAAACCGCCGAGGAACGTGCCCGTGTCCCTTATACCTGTGTGCCGGGCCGCGATGGCATGGTGGATGTGCAGATTCGCGATCGCACCTATACCCCCCAAGAAATTTCCGCCATGATTCTGCAAAAGCTGAAGCAGGACGCGGAAGCCTATCTAGGGGAAGCCGTGACCCAGGCCGTAATTACTGTGCCAGCCTACTTTAGTGATGCGCAGCGCCAAGCGACTAAAGATGCGGGGGCGATCGCCGGCCTTGAGGTGCTGCGAATTATCAACGAACCCACCGCCGCCTCCTTGGCCTACGGCATTGACAAGCAGGATCAAGATCAAACCATTCTGGTTTTTGACTTGGGCGGTGGCACCTTTGATGTCTCGATTCTACAACTGGGGGATGGGGTCTTTGAGGTGCGCTCCACAGCTGGCAACAATCACCTCGGGGGCGACAACTTTGACGAATGTATTCTTGATTGGCTCCTGGCCTGCTTCAGGGAGCAGGAGGGAATCGATCTCTCCAAAGACAAAATGGCACTGCAACGCCTCCGCGAAGCTGCCGAAAAAGCAAAAGTGGAGCTATCGGGCACCCTGAGCACTTCCATTAACCTGCCCTTCATTACTGCTGATGAAACGGGGCCTAAGCACCTTGAAATAGAACTTACCCGCAGTAAATTTGAGGAACTCTGCGCCCACTTGGTACAGGCAACCCTTGAACCCATGGAGCAGGCGATCGCCGATGCCGGCCTTACAGTTAAAGACATTGACCGCGTATTACTCGTCGGTGGTTCTACCCGTATTCCCGCTATTCAGGAGTTGGTGAAGCAATTCTGTGGCAAAAATCCCGATCGCTCTGTTAATCCCGATGAAGCAGTTGCCATAGGTGCAGCCATTCAAGGGGGGATTCTTGGCAAAGAAACGACCGTTAAAGATCTCCTGCTGCTGGATGTCACGCCCCTCTCTTTGGGGCTGGAAACCCTAGGCGGTGTCTTTACAAAAATTATCGAACGTAACACTACCCTCCCCACAAGCAAAACTCAAACCTTTTCCACCGCTAGCGATGGCCAAACTGTAGTTGAAATTGCCGTCTACCAAGGGGAGCGCCCCATTGCTAAGGACAATAAACAACTGGCCTGCTTTGAACTCACGGGGATTGCCCCCGCCCCTCGGGGAGTGCCGCAAATTGATGTTACGTTTGATATTGATGCCAACGGTATCCTGAGTGTGTCGGCCGTTGATCGCGCCACGGGCCGCCAGCAAAGTGTGCGCATCACCAATCGCGGTGGCCTCAGCAGCATGGAAATCGAGCGCATGCGCCAAGAAGCACAAATTTATGCCCAAGCAGACCAACTCAAGAAAGAGATTGCCGAACTGCGCAACCAAGCTGATGCCCTGCTCTACAGCTATGAATCAACAATCAAAAACCATGGCATTACCCTGACCCCAGATCTGCGGGCACGCATTGAGCCAGTGGTTCAGAGTATGCAGGCCGCAATGGTGGATGACAACATTACCCCCGATGAAATTCGCAAGCGCATGGAAGCCCTGCAGCAGGCCTTGGTGACCTTGGGGAGCGTGGTATATCAACAGACAGCAGGCGGTTCAATGATGACCTCAATCCCAACAATGGGGGGAGCTACGATGAGTTCCCAAGCGACTCAAGTTTTAGATAGCGAGGCCACAATAATCAGCGATAATGAAGAAACAGTTGTTTCAGATTATGAAGCGGTTGATTAATTTAGGTAACGGTGGCTATGGCTCGTGATTTCTATGAGATCTTAGGTGTCTCACGGTCTGCGGATGCTGAAGAATTAAAACGAGCCTATCGGCGCTTGGCTCGCAAGTATCACCCCGATGTCAACAAAGAACCGGGCGCTGAAGAAAAATTCAAGGAAATCAACCGCGCCTACGAGGTGCTCTCGGATCCCCAAGCGCGAGCCAACTACGATCGCTTTGGCGAAGCCGGCGTGAGTGGTGTCGGAGCTGCTGGCTTTAGTGACTTTGGTATTGGCGATATGGGTGGCTTCGCCGATATTTTTGAAACCTTCTTTGGGGGGTTTGCCACTGGCAGTCGGCGGCAGCAAGGACCCACTCGAGGTGATGATCTACGCTATGACCTGAAACTGGAATTTCGCGAAGCCGTTTTTGGCGGTGAAAAGGAAATTCGCATTAACCATTTGGAAACCTGTAAAACCTGTCAAGGCACAGGGGCAAAGCCCGGCACACGACCAGTTACCTGTAGTACCTGTGGTGGGATTGGTCAAGTGCGGCGATCGGCACGAACCCCCTTTGGCAGTTTTACCCAGCTAACCACCTGTCCAACCTGTGGCGGTTCCGGTGTGGTGATTGAAGATCGCTGTGAGTCCTGTGGCGGCCAAGGCCATATCCAAGTCAGCAAAAAGCTAAAAATTACCATTCCCGCTGGGGTGGACAACGGCACCCGGTTGCGGGTCTCAGGTGAAGGGGATGCCGGTTTGCGGGGAGGGCCCCCCGGCGATCTTTACGTCTACCTTTTTGTTCAACCTGATCCTGAGTTTCAGCGCGAAGGTAACAACATCCTGTCGCGGATTAAAATTAGCTACCTGCAAGCGATTCTGGGCTGTCGGATTCCCGTCAGCACCGTGGATGGGGAGGCAGAACTTAAAATTCCCGCAGGTACCCAACCCGGCACGGTGTTAGTCCTAGAAGGTCGCGGTGTTCCCCGGGTGGGCAATCCCGTGGCGCGGGGCGATCACCTAATTACCGTTGATGTCGAAATTCCCACCCATATCACCCATGAGGAGCGAGAACTGCTGGAGAAGTTGGCGAAAATTCGCGGCGAGCGCCTGGGCAAAGGCGGCTTAGAGGGCTTCCTCGGCAGTCTATTTGGTGGTTAGGCAGTATTGCCTAAAATAGAAAAAAATTTGGGGGCGCTGGCCATGCTGACTGAGGTTTTGACAGCCTTGGATCAAGGAAATTTCCAGCAAGCAGAAAAATTGCTGGCCACTTTGCCGCCGGGGGATGCGCGTCTACTTCTATGCCGAGGCCAACTCTATCTCAAGACAAACCGGCTAGAGGAGGCTGAGTCAGACTTTTGCCAATTACTGCGGCTAAACTGTGGCCCCAAGCTGATGCAAATGGCACGGCGCGGCCTCGAAAAAATTGAGCAAATTCGCCAACAGCAGCGGCAGCAGGCCATTTTAGAAACCCATGCTGTGGTGGGGGTAGAGCAGCAGGGTGTTCTGATCCTCGAAGGGGTGGCTGCCCCGGAGCAGCGGGTAATTCTTGCCCGCCTTTTGGCCACCATGTTTAAGATTGATGCCTATACGGCGCGTCTTTTGATCCCGTCGCGGGGCTGGCGTTTGATCCGCACGGGCAACTTTGCGGAACTCACCGTTTATTGCCAAGAACTAAAGCAGCAGGGGTTTACCCTCTTTTGTGTCCCCTTTGAGGCGCTGACAGCCACCCCCGTCTTGCAGGTGCGTTATTTTGCGGCCTTAGAGCCACAGCCGCGTGTGGTGTGTACCACTTCCCTATCATCCGCGCCAGTGGAGTTTACGTTTACTTGGTCACAGGTGAGCCAGCGAGTGGAGGGGTTGCTGCCGATTTTTGAGCAGGTGTTCGATCGCGATCGCCAAGGGAAAGTCACGCGCAAACAACAAATTCAGGATCATGCCCAGTGCTGTGATCTCCACCTGTTGCAGCAAAATCAAATCCTGCGCTTTTATCGCGGCGGTTACCAGTTTCACCAAGGGATTCCCCTGAGTCACGGGGCCGAGGTGATCCAGCGTGAGTTGGATTTGGATCAACATACCTCATGGGCAAAGTGGCGGCAGTTATCGAGTCTTTGGCAGCAGCACTGTGGCGATCGCCCCGTCTGGCAAGACTTCACCAGCTTTGCAGAAACCGCCTTGGACTTTACAGAACTCCTGAGTAAAATTCCCCCCCACCTTAACCTCTTTCGCCGTGAGGACAGTCCTTGGGATGCCGCCTTCATGCTCTACAGCAGTCTAGCCTTTCACCGTGCCCGCAGTGGCAGCAACCGCTAAGCTAGAAACAGAAGTCTGCTCGTGCGAGTATCTGTGCTGCACCGACTCCAACAAGCAATTAAAAACGATCTCATTGCCGGTCTGCTGGTGGTGATCCCGCTAGCAACGACGATTTGGCTATCGATTTCTGTTTCCAGTTGGGTCCTGGATCTCCTCACCCGTATTCCCAAGCGAGTGAACCCTTTCAAAACCTGGCACCCCCTGCTGGTGGATTTGCTCAATGTAGCCGTGGGGATTGTTGTGCCCTTAACAGGCATCTTGCTCATTGGCTTGATGGCGCGCAATATCTTTGGCCAGTGGCTATTGAACACCGGTGAGAGCATTCTCCAGCGCATTCCCTTGGCGGGCACAACCTATAAAGTGCTGCAACAACTCCTAGAGACGATTCTGCGGGACTCGCGCGATCGCTTTCGCCGTGTGGTGCTCGTAGAATACCCACGTCCGGGCTTGTGGGCCGTGGCCTTTGTCACTGGCACAGTTAATGGTTCATTGCAAACGGTCTTTTCCGAGCCAATGTTGAGTCTATTTATCCCCTCCTCCCCTAACCCCACCACCGGTTGGTATGTGATTGCCAGTGAGCAGGAGGTGCGAGATTTGGATATTTCGATCGAGGACGCCTTTAAGCTAATTATTTCTGGAGGGATTGTTACACCGGGAACGGTGCCAACTTCGACGTTGCCCCCCACCACTGCTCTAGTACCCTAAGAACTTTTTTTGAGGATTAACCCATGATTACTGCTCGTCGTGTTGCTCGTGAATTGGCTTTGCTGAGTGGGGCTCAAGTGTTACGCCAACCAAAACTGCTGGATGAAAGCGACTGCCGCAGTTTGATCTTGATGGCCGTACGTACGCTGGCGAGTGATGTGCGCGATACCCTCGAACAGGCGGGCACCGAACTTAGTGAAAGTCAACGACTGCTCCGCCACAGTGAACTCCTGTTGCCCCACCTCGAAAAGGCACAGATGGTGCTTCAGGATGCCCTTCAGCGGGCGGAAAAGGGCTTGAACAAAATAGGCACTGCTTTGGATTTACCTGAGATCCTCTACTTTGCCCATCAGGAGGAAGTTCAGGCCTACGCGATCGCCATCCTCCGCTGTTTACAGCGATACCAAACAGAGATTGAAGAACTGGTAAATCGCTCAATGGTGGATTGGCAATTGGAGCGGCTGACGCAGCTAGATCGTGCCATTATTGAAATTGCTGTCGTCGAAATGCGTTACCTTGAAGTCGCTAAGCAGGTGGCAATTAACGAGGCCATTGAACTGGCCAAACGCTATAGCGATGAGGGCAGCCACCGCTTTATCAATGGCGTGCTGCGGCGGATTAGCGAAGCCCTTAACACGGCTCAGGCAGCCACCGGTAACTGAAAGGACTGCCACAATTGCTGCCGCCCCAACTCCACGTCCTCAGGCCGGCATTGCCAGTGGGGATGGGCACTCATGACTAAACTTTCGAGGGTTTCGCGATCAAAAAGATGCCAAACGGGGGCACCGTCAACAGGGTGAGCGATCGCCAGCAGATTTTCAGCGACACAGTGAATTTCTAAGCAGGTGGCCGCCCGCTGAATTTGCAACTGCTGCCCCGGTTGGAGCGATCGCACCGCCGCCATGATCTCCCGCAGCTCAGAGATGCTCTGGACGCAGACTCCTGGAATGGCCACCCGCTGCTGGGGATCTCCATTGACTTGCAGCCAATAATGACGGCTGGGATCAATTCCCAAAAGCCAAGGATCAACATCATCTAAGCGATAACGGGGCGCCAAGGAGAGTCCGTGCATCATCTATCTATTTCCTCAATCACAGTATCTATATCTGGCGATCGCTAGGGATCACGCCTCCCTTATGTAGTGTGATAAGTCTTCTTTATTTAATCAATCAAAGTTAATAATGCTTAATTTTCTGCTAATACTTGTTAACAAAACCCCGTCTTACCCTCAGGGAGATCACAGTTTTGTTACGGCAGTTACAGTGACTCCAGGGAAAATTGGTTAAAATAAGGTTAAAAATAGGTTAACGCCTGCGGGCAAAGGATAGATGAGCAATGGATAAATACGAAAAATACGAATTTTTATATCCCCACAGCCGTTACCGCGGTGAGTTTACACCTGAAAACTTTTTATTTGATGCCAACTTGCAGGAATTTGCGACCCGCGTGAGCTACATTGCCAGCCTCGAAAACAGCGGCAAACTCTCCCCTCAGGAAGCCTATAAGCAAATTAAAAATCTCTGGAAAGAATTAAAAGCCAGCAAAAAATGTTTGCTAGATACCCCACCCGCTAGCTAAGCTTGCAGGCGATGGAGCGTCTCTCGAATCAGTTCTGCCGGTACCCGATCGCAAATTTCCCCATGGCCAATGGCGGTGGGGAGAATAAACCGTACATTTTGCGCCTGCACCTTCTTGTCGTGCTGTAGGAGTGCCAGTAGTCCCTCCACATCAAAGTGGGCGGGGATCGTTGTTGGCAGCTTTGCTTTGAGAATCAGTGCCCGTTGGGCAGCGGCGGCTTCTGCGGACCAATACCCCAACGCCACAGCCAGTTCCCCAGCGGCAATCATACCAATGGCCACCGCCTCGCCGTGGTTCAAAAGACGATAGTTGCCCATACTTTCAAGGGCATGGCCAATCGTATGCCCATAATTCAAAATGGCACGCAGCCCCGCTTCCCGCTCATCCTTGCTAACCACATCCACCTTCGCTTGGCAGGAACGCTGCAGGACTTGGAGCAACTGCTCAGAGGGCAGAGCACCCATGCGATCCAAGCGCGGCAACTGACTCAGCAAATGAAATAGCTCAGCATCCCAAATGACGCCGTACTTAATCACCTCTGCCATACCCGCACGAAATTCTCGCGGGGGCAGGGTTGCCAAAACATCGGGATCAATGACCACAAGACGGGGTTGATGAAAGGCACCAATGAGATTTTTGCCTTGGGGATGGTTTACCCCTGTTTTGCCGCCAATGGCCGCATCCACCATCGCCAACAAACTGGTGGGAATCTGAACCACAGCAATTCCCCGCAGCCATGTCGCTGCCGCAAAACCAGTCATGTCGCCAATGACGCCACCGCCAAGGGCAAAGAGGGTGGAACCCCGCTCTAAACGCTGAGTCAGGGCAGCATCATAAATCTTTTCAACAGTTCTGAGGGTTTTGTAGCGTTCCCCCGCCGGTAGGATACAGGGGGTAACCTGCCAGCCCCCTTGCGTTAATGCCTCTTGCACATCCGTGCCGTAGTGCCGCCAAATTTGTGGATTAGAAACGATGAGGGCAGGTGCTTTCGGGGTCAAGGGCGTATATGCGGCCAAAAGGGCAGGCAACTGCCGCCGGGTGTTGGCACCAATGGCAATCCAGTAGGAGTGCTCACCAAGGGGAACGGGAATCAGTCTTGTCATTGTAGGATTTGCGGGGGACATCGACACTGAGTATTTTCAATGTATTTTCAATCGTCACTGCCGGGGCGGGGAAAGGCTGGCCTCGCTTGCCAAGGCGCAAAAAATGGCAAAAGCAGCAGGGCTGGTAGGGCAGCGCCAATTGTAAAGAGAAAAAAGAGTGGCCACCCCATCATTTCCGCCGCTTTACCCGCAGGGGCCGCCAGGATATCCCGACTAAAAGCAAAGAGACTGGAGAGCAGCGCATACTGTGTTGCACTAAATTGGGGGTTGCAAAGACTCATTAAAAGAGCCGTTAGAGCAGCGATCGCCAGCCCTGCACAGAAGTTATCAACACTAATGGCAGCCACCATCACTGTTGGATTGGCACCGGCATTGGCCAAAATAAAGTAGGAGATATTGCTAGAAGCTTGCAATCCCCCCATAATCCACAGGGCACGGTGAATACCAATTTGACTGATGGCCGCTCCCCCGACAAGGGCGCCAACGATGGTGGCAATCAGCCCCACCCCCCCTTGTACGGCGCCAATTTGGGTTTGGCTAAAGCCCTGCTGCAACAGGAAAGGGGTCATCATATTGCCCGTGAGGGCATCCCCCAAGCGATAGAGGCAGATAAAGAGCAAAATAATCAGCCCCGTTCCCCAGCCGTAGCGCTGGAAAAAATCAAGGAAGGGTCGAGTGACTGCCTGTGCCAATGACGGCGGAGCCGGGGGATGCACCTCTGGTTCCGGTGCCCAAAAAGTAGTGACCATGCCCACCACCATTAGCAGCGCCATCAGGGCGTAAACCACTGGCCAGGGCAGTTGATCCGCAAGGATCAAGGCTAGGGAACCGGTGACCAAAAGCGCAATGCGATAGCCAAGGACATAAATACCCGCACCTGCTCCCATTTCAAGGGGTTCGAGGACATCGGCACGGTAGGCATCCACAGCAATATCTTGACTGGCGCTCAAGAAGGCAATGGCGAAGGCATTTATCGCCAACAGCTGCAGGCTCCCTCTGGGATCCTGCACCGCCATCAGGGCGATCGCCCCCAACAGGAGCACCTGAATCAGTAGTAACCAGCCCCGCCGCCGTCCCAAAAAGGGAATCCTATAGCGATCCAGCAAGGGGGACCAGAGAAACTTCAGGGAGTAGGGCAACCCCACAAGGCTAAAGAGGCCAATGGCCGTCAAGTCAATGCCCTCAACGGTCATCCATGCTTGCAGCGTTCGGCTGGTGAGAAACAGCGGCAACCCTGACGAAAAACCTAACAAGAGCAGTGCCGCCATTTTGCGACTTTGAAAAACCCGTAGGACTGCGCCGATTCCCGCCATTCATTTCGTTCCACTGCTTGAGACTTGCCCTAGTGTAGAGCAAAAGCGGCAGTGACCTAAAGACCACTGACCTAACTGATGCGGCTAGGGCGAAAAGCAGGCCGGCACGTGTCCAGGGAAACAGGAACAGGTTCAACGTGCCAAATCTCCTTGCAGTACTCGGCAATCGTGCGATCGCTGGAGAATTTGCCCATGCGCGCCACATTGAGAATAGACATCTGTGTCCAGTGGCTCTTATTGCGGAAGGCTTGGGCTGCCCGCTGTTGACAGTCCACATAGGATTGGTAGTCCGCCAAGAGCATATATGGATCCTCATTGAGCAGGGAACTGACAATCGGTTCAAATAGCCCCGGCTCACGTGGATTGAAGTAGTTGGAAATCAGGCTGTCAATTACCTTCTTGAGCATTGGGTTGCTGTTGTAGTACTCGCGGGGATTGTAGCCTTCCGCTTTCAGGCTCATCACCTCTTGCGCTGTCAGACCAAAAAGGAAAAAGTTCTCTGCCCCCACCTCTTGGCGGATTTCCACATTTGCACCATCCAGCGTCCCAATTGTCAGGGCGCCATTGAGAGCAAACTTCATATTCCCAGTGCCAGAGGCCTCTTTCCCAGCGGTAGAGATCTGCTCCGAAAGATCGGCAGCGGGATAGACCATTTCACCCAGGGAGACGGAGTAGTTGCTGAGGAACACCACTTTGAGGCGACCATTCACATCGCTGTCGTGGTTGACCATATCGGCCACAGAATTGATCAGCTTGATGATCATCTTGGCCATGAAGTAGCCGGGAGCTGCCTTGCCGCCAAAAATAAATGTGCGCGGTTGAATGTCAATGCTGGGGTTGGCCTTAATTTGTTCGTAGAGCGTAATGATGTGGAGGACAGCCAAATGTTGACGTTTGTACTCGTGGATGCGCTTAATTTGAATGTCAAAGAGGGAGTAGGGATCCACCTCGATTTGGTTGTTGCGCCAGATGTACTCCGCCAAGCGCTCTTTGTTGGCTTGTTTGATTTGTTGCCACTTCGCCTGAAAAGCAGGATCGGTCGCGTAGGGTTCTAGGCCGCGCAGGTCGTCAAGGTGGGTAATCCAGCGATCGCTCTGCAGCGTTTCGGTAATCAGACTGGCCAAGCGGGGATTACTCATCAGGAGCCAACGGCGGGGGGTAATGCCATTGGTTTTGTTCTGGAACTTGTTTGGGTACATCTCATAGAAGTCCCGCATCAGCTCCTGTTTGATCAGCTCTGTGTGCAGTTCTGCCACTCCATTGACCGTATGGCTGCCAACACAGGCCAGATGTGCCATGCGCACCTGCTTGGGATAACCTTCCTCAATCAGGGACATCCGTGCCAACCGCGCGGTATTGCCAGGGTAGCGCAGGCGAACCTCATTTAGAAAGCGGTAGTTAATCTCGTAAATGATTTCCAAGTGGCGTGGTAGCAGTTGACCAAAGAGATCCACCGACCAGCGTTCAAGGGCTTCCGCCAGCAGCGTGTGGTTGGTATAGGCAAAAGTGCGCTGGGTGATGTGCCACGCTTTTTCCCACGTCAGTTGGTACTCATCCACCAGCAATCGCATCAGTTCAGCCACAGCAATGGCGGGGTGGGTATCATTGAGCTGAATGGCCACCTTGTCGGGGAAGGCATCAAAGCTAGTGTGCCGACGCAAGTAGAGGCGGATAATGTCCTGCAACGAACAGGCGACAAAGAAATACTGTTGCCGCAGCCGCAATTCTTTCCCCTGGGGGGTGTTGTCGTTGGGGTAGAGGACCTTCGAGATGTTCTCACTAAAGGTTTTTTCAGAGACTGCTTGGGTGTAGTCCCCCGCGTTAAACACCTGAAGGTTGAAGTCTTGGGCTGCACGGGCACTCCACAGACGGAGCGTATTCACCGTATTTTTGCCATAGCCGGGAATTGGCGTATCGTAGGGCGTGCCAAAAACGGTAGTGCTGGGGATCCAACGGACACGGTAGTGCCCTTGGGCATCGGTGTAGGCTTCAGTGTGACCGCCAAACTTAACTTCAACGTTGTAATCCGGACGGGCAATCTCCCAAGGGTTGCCAAAGCGCAACCAGTTGTCGGGGACTTCGTGCTGCCAGCCATTGGTGATAATTTGCTCGAAAATGCCAAACTCGTAGCGAATGCCGTAGCCAACAGCGGGAATTTCAAGGGTCGCGAGAGAGTCGAGGAAACAAGCCGCCAAGCGTCCTAAACCGCCATTGCCTAGCCCCGGTTCCGGTTCGCGCTCCATCAGTTCATTGAGGTCAAGGCCAAAATCGGCCATTGCCTGTTTCGTTTGCTCGTAGAGGCCGACGTTAATCAGGTTGTTCAGGAGCAAGCGACCAATGAGAAACTCTGCCGACAGGTAATAGACCACCTTGGCATCCTGCTCAAAATAGGTTTGGGCGGTTTTAATCCGCCGATGCAGCAGGCGATCGCGCACCGTGTAGGCCAGGGCCATGAAGTAATCGTAGGGCGTGGCAAACATGGCATCCTTGCCCTGGATGTAGTGGAGATTATCAACAAAGGCGCGCTTCAGGGTTTGCACTGTCATCCCTGTGCGATCGCTCTCGATATACAAATCGCAGTGTTCGTCGTTGGCAGTAGGGTGGGTGTGGGAAACCGAATGAACAGGATAACCGTTAGGAGTGTCGGGATTATTCATGAAAACTGTGGCTCTGCAGGAATCGGAAATAACTTAACTTAAGGCTAATACAGATTTGTGAAATGTACATTAGATTACCACTGCGGGAATTTTAATAATTGATTTATCCGCCTTTACATTTTTTTAATCTTCTCAAAGGGTCCCCGAAGGGCTTGGACAATCCCTAGTCAAACCAACCAATTTCCGCATCCCCAAGGGAAGAGGCATTGGGATTGGGGGTAGGAATTTCATTGACAAGGGGCTTAAATCCCACCTCCTCAAAACGGTAGGGCTGAGGGGCAGTGAGTTGGCGAATGACTGCCTTGGCCTCTTCAAATTTGGCTTCTAGGGCTTGATGGCGGGTTTGGAGTTCCTGAAGCGCGGTGTCGAGCGCTTGGGCGCGATCGCGCCACCTTTGTAATTCCTGTTGCAGTTGTTCTATCTGGGCGCTGTGAGCAGTTTTCTCAGCTTCTACGGCTGCTAAGGCTGCTTTGAGGGTGGCCAGTTCTTGCTCTAGTTCTGCCTTGGTGGGCTGATGACGACTCCGCTTGCTGGAGGCTGGACGCTGCTTAGCGACCTCTTGCCGCAGTAAATCGCTGAGATTTTGGGGTTCCATCAAAGGATGAAATTACTGGCACAACAACCGTCTTTCCCCTACTGATCTTTGCATAAAATTCGCACTGATAGGATATAATCGCTTGGAATTCTTTTGGCTGTGAGAGTGAAATATGCTAGCCTTGACCACAACGCCGCTGACCACAGAGCAGGCACATCTCAAGATTCAGGGGGGCTATCGGTTAGCGGGTGAGGTGAGGATTAGCGGAGCCAAGAATTCAGCATTAGTCTTGATGGCGGGGGCACTCCTAGCAGCGGATACAACGATTCTCCGTGCCGTGCCTGATCTAGCAGATATTCGCCGCCTGGGGGAAATTCTACAATCATTGGGGGTCAAGGTACAACGCTTTGGGAGTGAGGCGATCGCCATTGATGCCACAGCACTAAATACCAACGATCCCCCCTATACCCTAGTCAGCCAACTGCGGGCAAGTTTTTTTGTCATTGGTCCTTTGGTGGCGCGGTTGGGTGTTGCCCGCGTCCCCTTGCCAGGGGGGTGCGCCATTGGTGCCCGTCCGGTGGAACTGCATGTGCGTGGTCTGCAAGCAATGGGTGCCGAAGTTACGATCGATCATGGGGTTGTCACCGCCAGTGCGGCCAAACTTAAAGGAACACGGATTTACTTGGACTATCCCAGCGTCGGTGCCACCGAAACATTAATGATGGCCGCCACCCTTGCCGAGGGGGAAACCACGATTGAAAATGCTGCCCAAGAACCCGAAGTGGTGGATTTGGCCAACTTCTGTATCACGATGGGGGCCAAAATCTATGGCGCCGGCACCAATTCGATCACGATTGTTGGGGTGGATCGCCTCCACGGCACTGAATACGAAATCATCCCCGATCGCATTGAAGCGGGTACATTTCTGTTGGCAGCTGCTGTCACCCGCTCGGCCATTACTCTTGCACCTGTGATTCCCAGCCACCTGACCCCTGTGGTTGCCAAACTCGAAGAGATGGGAGCGAAGATTGAATTTCCCGATCCCACCCGTGCCTGCTTCACCCCTGCCCAGTGCTATCGTGCCACCGACATTGAAACGCTCCCCTACCCCGGCTTTCCCACGGATATGCAGGCGCTGATGATGACGTTGCTGGCGATCAGTGAGGGCAATAGTTTAGTCAGTGAAACCGTGTTTGAAAATCGCTTTGGCCATGTGGCTGAACTGAATCGCATGGGTGCCGATATTCGCGTCAAGGGGAATCACGCTGCCATTCGCGGGGTGCCCCATCTTTCCGGTGCACCGGTAACAGGTACGGATTTGCGCGCCACAGCGGCTTTAGTTGTTGCTGGACTGGCTGCCCACGGCGAAACCCACGTCTATGGCTTGCAGCACTTAGATCGGGGCTACTGGCAAATCGAAGCCAAATTGCGGGGTTTGGGCGCACAGCTAGAGCGCTATGTTCCCAGTACAGTTCCTTCTCCAGTTTTGTAGGCCGGCCTTGGGGGCAATCACGATCTCGTTTCCCATCCCCCCTGTCCATTGCGCCATCACCTTCCTGAGCACTTCAGCCACGGTGGGCGTCCAATACTCCCAAGCACCTAGGGGTAGGGCCAATGCCCCCCAATAGGCACCAAAAAGACAGCTTAAGAGCAAAGCAGCACTGGGTTGGTGTTTGCTGACAATTTGATGGGCCAGTTCTAAGTCCCAAGGGGCGATCGCCAAGGCATAGCGGAGCATGTCTCCTCTCTGGGGGGGGACAGGCAAAGGCTCAGGTGCCCAAGCTGCTTCTAGGTACTCATGGAGCAGGGTCTGAATCTCCTGCACCCCTTCGGGGACTGAAACCAAAGGTTGATCCCATGATGCCAACAACTGTGGCAGCTGAACTGGCCACTCCCCTTGGTCAGGGGCTAACCATTGGTGGGGCAATGTCTGCGCTAAATTGCCCTTCTCTTTAGCGAGCCCCCATAGGAGTCCAAGGAGGGCGCCGCGAAACTGCTCATAGACCCCACCTCTGACCATTACACAGGTTGTTTTTGACCAACGACAGCATAGAAGGGATCGATAAATCCCAGCCAAGACCAAGGGCGAGGCAGATGCGTTTCAATCACCTTGAGGGCAGGAATGCTGTTGATATAGGTTTGCACCAACTGCACGCGATCGCCCTCGTTACCCTCACGCCACGCCCGAATCGCTTTTTCAAAAAACATGCGATTCGAGAAGCTGACAATAACTACCCCTTGGGGCTTAAGGATGCGGGCAATTTCCGTAAAAGTTGCCTCAGGATATTGGAGGTACTGCACCGACACCGCCATCAACACGGCATTAAAACTGGCATCCTCTAGGGGTAAGGCCAACTCTTCATTGAGATTCTGAACAAAATAACGATCCAGCCGGGGGTTGCGGGCTAGCTCCGCCGCATTCATCCCATGCCCCACCACTTCCTGAAAGGATAGCTCTGGCGGCAGATGGGAGACCCAACTACTCATTAGGTCCAAGACTCGCATCTGCGGCTGCAAGTATTGACGGTAGAGATCCGTAAGGCGGGCCAGAAAGAAATCATCCACATGGGTGACAAAGCGCGGTGCTGCATAAAAGAGGTCATCACTACGGCTGTCCAATTTCGTCCGCTGGTGGGGATTGAGAATCATGGGGCTAACTGCTGAGCAATCTCCTTTTGAAGATAACGAACAACCTCGGTTAAGGGGAGGGTGGATTTCGCCCCTGTTGCCCGGATGATGAGTTCCACTTCCCCATGGGCGATCGCCCGTCCTGTCACCAGTCGATAGGGAATGCCAATCAAATCCGCATCTTTGAATTTCACCCCTGCCCGCTCATCGCGATCGTCGAGGAGCACCTCAATCCCTGCCGCCTGAAGCTGCTCGTAAAGATCAGTGGCCGCCTGCATTTGCTGCGCATCCTCAATGTTGGGCACAACAATAATCACCTGATAGGGGGCGATCGCCAGCGGCCAGATAATCCCTTGGGCGTCGTGGTGCTGCTCCACCGCCGCCTGTGCCAAGCGGGAAACGCCGATGCCGTAGCAACCCATCACCAGAGGCACCTCTTCCCCCTGCTCATTGGTGTAGGTGGCCTTCATTGCCTCAGAATACTTGGTGCCCAACTGGAAAATATGGCCAATTTCAATGCCCCGTGCCGTTTCTAGGTGCTGCGTTGGATCATGGCAGGCGCGATCGCCCGCCTGGGCTTTGCGAACATCGGCAATAATTGCTGGCAAGGGACAGGATTTGCCCCAGTTCACCCCCACCCGATGCTGTTGATCGCGATTGGCTCCCGTAATAAATCGCTTTAACTCCACCACGGTGCGATCGGCAATGCGAATCCACTGGGGAATAATTTGGGAATCGGCCTTAATAACGGCATCTTCTAAATCAGGGCCAATGTAACCAAAGGGAATGGGGGTGGCTGCCCACTCTTGGGCTGTATTGGCATCTGCCAGCCGCAGATCCAGCAGTTTTGTTGCCCCGTAGTTGGGCGCAAGGGAAGTGAGGGTGTTGTGCAGCTTGACGCTGTTCACCTCTTGATCGCCGCGAATACTCACCAGCACAAGACCCACTCGCCCATTATCGAAGACTGCTCGATAGAGGACATTTTTCACAATTTGCGTAGGATGGCACTGCAACTGCTCAACCAGGGCATCAATCGTCGCTGCATTGGGGGTATCCAGCGTCGCCACCTTTTTGTAGGTTGTCGGCACTGCGTCAGGGGGGAGCGAGACGGCCTTTTCCACATTGGCAGCATATTGGCCGTCAGCCGTATAGAGCACCTCATCTTCGCCGGCGGCAGCCAGTACCATAAACTCATGGGAACCCGATCCGCCAATCGCACCCGAATCGGCCTCCACGGCTCGAAACCTCAGGCCACAGCGCTGCAGAATACGACTATAGGTGTCGTACATCACCTGGTAGGTTTCCTTGAGACTAGCCACATCGGCATGGAAGGAGTAGCCGTCCTTCATAATGAATTCCCGTCCCCGCATTAGGCCAAATCGCGGGCGAATCTCATCGCGAAATTTCGTTTGAATTTGGTACAGGTGCACGGGCAACTGACGATAGGAGCGAATCAAGTCCTTGGCGAGGGCAGTGATCACCTCCTCATGGGTAGGCCCCAGTCCCAACTGCCGCTCAGCGCGATCGGTGAGGGAAAACATAATCCCTTCGGCTTTGGTATAGGTGTCCCAACGACCCGATTCTTGCCACAGTTCAGCAGGTTGCAATTGCGGCAGCAAACATTCCAAGGCGCCACTGCGGTTCATTTCTTCACGAACAATTGCACTCACTTTTTGCAACACTCGCCACATCAAAGGCAGATAGCTATAGATGCCACTGGCAATCCGCCGAATATATCCCGCCCGCAGCAATAATTTGTGGCTGGGAATTTCTGCTTCCGCTGGATCATCGCGGAGGGTAACAAAGAGCATTTGGGAGAGGCGCATACCTGGGCTATCGATACTGCACAGAGCCTCTATTTTACGATGACCAGCGATCCCTAGGGGGTAGGCGTTGGTTCAGGTTCCGCTGGTGGAGGTTGAACAGGTGTGGGCGTAGGGACAACGGTAGCGTCAGGTGTTGGTGAAGGACTGGTAGGGGTAGGGGCAACGGGGGTTTCAGGGGTGGGTGTGGGAGATACCCCAGGGGTAGGGGCAGGGGTGGTGGCCTCTGGCGTGGGTGTTGCTGGGGGAGCTGATTGTGGCTCGGCGACTGGTTCAGAAGTCCCTTCAGGGGTACTGGGGGGGCTTTCCCACCAAGCGGGCGTCGTGGGTGCTGCCTGTTGACGTTGACGCACGCTGAGTTCATAGTCCCATTGCCAAATGCGATTGAGGGCTTCACGGTAGAGGGCGCGATCTCGACCAATTTGCTCAGCGGTTTGAATGGCTTCCGCCAGTTTGCCTTCCCGCGCCAAGCGAATCGCTCGATCCAAAATGGGACGATCCTGAATTTCTTCGAGTTTTGCTTGCCACTGGTCGCGATAGTTAGCTATCACGGCAGCCAGCACTGCATCGCGGGGGAAAGATCGTAAAACCCCCAGGGCAGCTTGGTACTGTTTCTGTTTTGCAAGGGCGATTGCTGCATGGAGCAGAGGCCGCTCGTCAATCGTGCCTAGATCGCGCTGCCAAAGGGCAATCAAACCTTGGGCTTGACCCCGTTCTGGCTGACCAAGGGGCACCTGCCGAGCTTGAGCAATGGCCAAGGCATACCCCCAGCGCAGACGGGTATTGGCAAGCCATGTTGCCCACTGGAGGTGCTGCTGGTTACGCAACTGTTGCTGCCATCTGTTGAGGTAGGCTTGAGCCGATTCATAGAAGGGATCCGTGATCGGAATCTGCTGCACCCGGGCGATCGCCTCCCAGTAACCGAGAACCGTTCCCTTCGCCGCAAGGGCTTTGGCTTGACCAAGGATGACGATTGGGCGATCGTGGTAGGAAACATCGAGAGCCGGGGCAATTTTTTCAATGAGGGCTAAGGCACCCTCGCGATCGCCGGCCGCTAAGCGTTCCTCAGCATAGGCAAACACTTCAGGAATCCAACGGCGAATATCCGCCTGGGCTTGGGAATAGACAACCGCCTCTGGGGGAATTTTCAGAGCCAGCATCACTGCCGCCGCCAGTTCATTGGCCGTTAACCAAGCCGCCAAATCCCGCGCCTGCACCAGTTGTACCCACGCATCCTGTTCTTGGGAGATGCGCACCGAGAGCTTTTGTGCCTGTTCGCGCCAGTAGTCAGTACCGAGCTGGTTCATGAGTTTCACTTGCAGCAAAGCCAATCCCCAATCCTGCTGGCGCAGTGCCGCCTCAGCCGTTGCCAACAAGTTTCCACCTTCTCCCCCATTGGTTGCGGTTAGTAGCTCCTGGGCTTGGGAGTAGCTCGCTGCGGTGGTGGGGATTTTTTTCAGGAGCAGCGTTGCCAGTTTGATATTCCCTTGGCTCAACTGTTGGCGGGCAATGACCAATAGGGCAGCTGACCATTCGTCCAGGCGCCGCTTAGCTTGAGGAAACAGGGGGTGATCTTCTGGCCACTGACTGACGGTTTCAATGGCTTGCGCAAGAGAGGGTAAGTTGCCGTGGAGGGCTGCTTGATCGGCGCAGTAGAGGCGATCGCCATCCCTCATGGTCAAGAATGGGTGACGACAATCGGGCAAGGGGGGTAACAGCAATAGCCAAGTGCTGGCTGCCATGAGCGTTGCCCCGGAGATAAAAAAAGGGATGAGCCAAGGCCACCCCTCATATGCCATGAGCCGTTGACGATAGACTTGCCAGCGGGCGGGCATAGATTCGGTGGCCGTTGTCCCCACAGGGGCGATCGCTAGCTCCGCTGACTTAGGAACCCGCCGGAACCACCGTTGCCAAACCTCTAGTGCTTTCATCTCCTGCTGCGGCTCCTCACCCACTGCCTGAAATTTCCCTAGGATGCCAGGGAGGTCATTAGAACTTGTTATAGCAAATCAACTTGAGAATTCCCTCCTGAAGTTGCCGTTGCCCACGGCAGGATTATAATTTAAGGATACGAATCGCAATAATCCTTAACATTCTCCTGGTTTGGCAACGCCCGTGACCGCACTCTGGCAACGCTTGATTTTAATCTCCCCCTTTTTCTTTTGGGGAACTGCCATGGTGGCCATGAAGGAGGTCATGCCCCATACCTCGCCGCTGTGGGTTGCCGGTGTGCGCCTTGTGCCGGCAGGTCTTCTAGTTTTAGCGGTGGCGATCGCCCTCGGTAAGCCCCAACCCAATCACTTGCGGGCATGGGGATGGATTAGTCTTTTTGCCCTTGTGGATGGCTTTTTATTTCAGGGGCTTCTGGCCACTGGCCTATCCAAAACGGGCGCAGGTCTTGGCTCTGTGATGATTGACTCCCAACCCCTGGCGGTGGCGCTGTTGTCCCGCTGGTTGTATCAAGAGCGAGTTGGCGGCTGGGGTTGGCTGGGGCTCTTTCTTGGCTTAGTGGGCATTAGTGGCATTGGTCTAGGTGATGATCTATTGACCCTGCTCCATCAACCCAGCGCATGGCACAGTATTTCTTGGGGACAGTGGTGGCAGCGGGGCGAACTGTGGATGCTATTGGCTGCCCTCTCGATGGCAGTGGGGACGATTCTCATGCGTCCCTTAGCACGCTATGCGGATCCAATTGTGGCTACAGGCTGGCACATGGTCTTGGGCGGGTTGCCGCTGTTGATCTGGCCGAGCTTAAATAGCCCAGCGCCTTGGGCAGCCCTACACTGGTCGGATGTCCTCAACCTTGGCTATGCGACTTTCTTTGGTAGTGCGCTGTCCTACGGTGTCTTTTTCTATTTCGCTGCCAAGGGGAATCTCACCAGTCTCAGTGCCCTAACGTTTCTCACCCCAGTATTTGCTCTCACCTTTGGGCATTGGTTCTTGGGGGAAACCCTGAGTCAAGTTCAGTTACTAGGCGTGGGTCTGACGCTCATTAGCATTTACATCATTAATCAGCGCCAAGTGCTTGGGCAGTGGTGGCAACAACTCCCCTTACCCACCCGCTTGCGGGAGTCGGCAACGTCTATCAGCGTTAAGGTGGTTGATCAGATGAAGTAGCCTGAGCATTTGAGCTACAGCATTCCCAGACCGCAGCAAGTTTATGAATGAACCCGTTTACCTGATCCAGTTATCAGATCTGCATTTATTTGCCACAGATGAAGGCAGACTCCTTGGCCTGCCTACGGCTCAATCCCTAGCGGCTGTTTTAGAGGCAACTCGTCATCATCGTCCCAATGCCCTGCTCCTGACGGGAGACTTAGCACAGGAACCCGTTACTACTACCTACGAACGTTTAGCCACTGCTTTCAGGGACTTTAGCTGTCCTGTATATTGGATTCCTGGCAACCATGATGAGCCAAGGGCAATGGTGCCGGCGCTAGAGCGTCCGCCGCTACGGGGCGATCGCCAAATCAATCTTGGGACTTGGCAAGGCCTGCTCCTCAGTTCCCAAGCCGATGGCAAAGTTCATGGTGAATTGAGTCCTGAGACCCTCAGTTGGCTAGATGCAACCTTGAGTCACACGGGCGATCGCCCCACCTTCATTGCCCTGCACCATCCCCCCTTTGAGACCGGTGCCCCTTGGCTCGATAGTAGCCGCCTACAAAACCCTGAGCACCTTTTTGCCGTGTTAGATTCCCATCCGCAGGTGAAGCTCGTTCTCTTTGGTCACATCCATCAGGAATTTATTACTGAGCGGCAAGGGGTGACGTATCTCGGCTGTCCCTCCACCTGTATCCAGTTTTTGCCCCGTGCCCCTGAATTTTCCCTTGAACCCGTTGGTCCCGGTTTTCGTCATCTATCGCTATATCCCGATGGCACTTTTAAAACCTACATTGAGCGGGTAGAGATTCCCCTCACGCTGGACTTTAGTGCCAAAGGGTACTAAAACCTAGGCGATAGCCGCATTTGTAGGCTATACCTATTGAAAAGTGCGTGTAGGTAGGAGTGGTGGGCTATGAACCTCAGTCGGAGCACCGATGAGATAAAACTGGTTCCCGAGATGACCAGTGGTCGAGTCCCCTATACCCCCCGTAACCATCGCCGCATCCTCTGCATTTTTCCCCGCTACAGCCGCTCCTTTGGTACATTTCACCACGCCTACCCCCTCATGGGCACGGTACGCGCCTTTATGCCACCCCAAGGGATTTTGCTAGTGGCCGCCTATCTTCCAGAATCGTGGGAGGTGCGCCTGATTGATGAAAATGTACACCCAGCAACCGATGCTGACTATGCTTGGGCTGATATTGTCATTACCAGTGGCATGCACATTCAGCGGCCACAAATTTTAGAAATCAACGCAATTGCCCATCGTCACGGTAAACTCACTGCCCTTGGCGGGCCCTCGGTCTCCAGTTGTCCGGAATACTATCCCGATGTGGATATTCTCCACCTGGGGGAACTGGGAGATGCCACGGACAAGATGATTGCCTACTTTGATGAATACGGTAGCCAGCGTCCACCCCAACAACTGATTTTTGAAACCACTGCTCGCCTACCCCTCAGTGAATTTCCTGTGCCGGCCTACCAGCATGTGCGCATGGAAAACTATTTCCTCGGCAGTGTTCAGTTTTCCAGTGGCTGTCCCTTTCGCTGTGAGTTTTGCGATATTCCCGAACTCTATGGCCGCAATCCGCGTTTGAAAACGCCGCAGCAGATCCTCAAGGAATTGGACACAATGCTGGCCTCAGGGAATCCGGGGGCAGTCTATTTTGTGGATGATAACTTCATTGGCAATCGCCGCGCAGTGATGGAACTGCTGCCCCACCTCATTGACTGGCAAAAAGCCAATGGCTACCCGCTGCAATTTGCCTGCGAAGCCACACTGAACATTGCCCAAAGCCCAAAACTTCTAGAGATGATGCGGGAAGCCTATTTCTGTACGATTTTCTGTGGCATTGAAACCCCAGAACCTGAAGCCCTCCACGCTATCCACAAGGATCAAAACCTGAGTATGCCAATTTTGGAGGCTGTGCAAACTTTGAATCGCTATGGCATGGAAGTTGTCTCCGGCATTATTATTGGCTTTGATACAGATACTCCCCAAACGGGCGATCGCATTCTTGAGTTTATTCGTGCCTCCCACATCCCCACATTAACGATTAACCTGCTGCACGCCCTACCCCGTACCCCCCTCTGGCGTCGCTTGGAAGCGGAAGGCCGCCTCAACCACGACGAAAACCGCGAGTCCAATGTTGAGTTCCTCATGCCCTATGAAGAAGTGGTAGAAATGTGGCGCCGCACTATCACGACTGCCTATGAACCGGAGTTTCTCTACCAGCGGTTTGCCTATCAAATGGCCCACACCTATCCCAATCGCATTGCAGTGCCCAATAGTCCAGCTCGCCTCAGCCGTAAAAATATTCTGCGGGGACTGCGGATTATGAAAAATCTCCTCTGGCACGTGGGGCTTTGGGGGAGCTACCGCAAGACGTTCTGGAAACTGGCATGGCCTGCCCTCAAAAAAGGCCAAATTGAACAATTGATCCACGTGGGTGTGGTGGGGCATCATCTGATTCACTTTGCCCAAGAATGTGCTCGCGGTGATGAAGCGGCCTCCTTCTATGCCCAACGGCTACGCCCAAAAAACACAACATCTACCTCGCTCAAACCTGCCATCAAGTTACCAGTAAAACTGCGTTAAAGCTTCTAGCGGGATTCCCTCTCCCTGGGGTGAAGCACTATTATTTACTGTGCAGCTATATGATAGAATGTCTGACCTAGATTATATTAATCTATGTCCCTAAAGTACAATACCCCCTATGGTTGACCTCCCTTCCCCTGAGTTGCTCACCCACGTTGCCGAGTATTTCAAAGTGCTGTCGGAACCGAGTCGCCTGCAAGTGCTCTGTGCTCTAAAACAAGGACGGCGCAATGTCTCGGAGATTATTCAAGAAACCGGATTGGGGCAGGCCAATGTCTCAAAGCACTTGAAAACCCTTGCCCAGGCTGGTCTGGTGCGCCGACAGCCCCAAGGAGTTACTGTCTATTACGAAATTGCTGACCCGACAATTTTTCCTCTGTGTGATTTGGTCTGTCAGCGGCTGAGGCGGCGCATTGAGGAGCAATCCCAAGTCGTCAAGGAATTGATGAATAACTTCTCCTAGGCGCCATGCCGCAATATGCGAGAATAGTTGCGTAGGTTTTGATGAGTATGCCCTCTGGGGCTCAGCCCTAGCATTCAACAATGACGAAATATGTTTTTGTGACCGGCGGTGTTGTCTCCAGCATTGGTAAAGGAATTGTTGCCGCCAGTCTGGGACGGCTGCTGAAATCGCGGCAGTATTCTGTGTCCATTCTCAAGCTTGATCCCTACATCAATGTCGATCCGGGCACGATGAGTCCCTTCCAGCACGGGGAAGTGTTTGTGACCGACGATGGGGCGGAAACGGATTTGGACTTAGGGCACTACGAGCGCTTTACCGATACACCCATGTCCCGCCTCAATAGCGTCACGACGGGATCCATTTACCAAGCAGTCATTAACAAAGAGCGACGCGGTGACTATATGGGGGGAACGGTGCAGGTCATCCCCCACATTACGAATGAGATTAAAGAACGTATTTTACGGGTGGCGAAGGACAAAAATCCCGATGTGGTGATTATTGAAATTGGGGGAACCGTTGGCGATATTGAGTCGCTGCCCTTTCTGGAGGCCATCCGCCAGTTTCGCACGGAGGTGGGGCGGCACCATGTGCTGTTTATGCACGTGACTTTGGTGCCTTGGATTCCCTCGGCAGGGGAAATGAAAACAAAACCCACCCAGCACTCGGTGAAGGAGTTGCGCTCCATTGGTATTCAGCCGGATATTCTCATCTGCCGTTGCGATCGCCCCCTTGTACCGGGCATTAAGGAAAAGCTCTCCCAATTCTGTGATGTCCCTGTGGAATGCGTCATTCCCTCGCCGGATGCAAAAAGCATCTATGAAGTGCCCCTGCTGCTGGAGCGCGAGGGCCTTGCCACCCAAGTTCTCAACCTGTTGAACCTGGAACAACGGCAGCCAGATCTCAGTCAGTGGCAAGCCCTTGTGGAGCGACTTTACCGTTCCCACAGCCCCCTGGAGGTGGCAATCGTGGGTAAATACGTACGCCTTAGTGATGCCTATCTTTCGGTGGTAGAAGCCCTGCGGCACTCAGCGATCGCCTTAGACCACGAACTGCGCATCCGCTGGGTCAACTCCGAAGAAATCGTTGAAAATGGCGTGGAAAATGCCCTTAGCAATGTCACAGCCATTGTTGTGCCGGGGGGCTTTGGCATTCGGGGGGTCGAAGGCAAAATTGCTGCCATTCAGTATGCCCGGGAGCAGGGAATTCCCTTTTTGGGACTGTGCCTGGGGATGCAGTGCGCGGTGATTGAGTGGGCACGCCATATTGCGGGTTTAGAAAATGCCAACAGTGCTGAGTTCGATGCCAATACTCCCCACCCGGTGATTCACCTATTACCCGAACAGCAGGATATTGTCGATTTGGGGGGAACGATGCGCCTGGGTTTGTATGCCTGCCGCCTAGCCCCCAATTCATTGGCGGAAAAGCTCTACGGTGAAACAGTCATCTACGAGCGACACCGCCATCGCTACGAGTTTAATAATGCCTATCGCAGCCTCTTTTTGGAAACGGGCTATCAAGTTACGGGTACCTCTCCCGATGGCCGCTTAGTAGAGATTATTGAGTATCCAGCTCACCCCTTTTTTATTGCAGTGCAGTTTCATCCTGAGTTTCGCTCCCGTCCCAATGCGCCCCATCCTCTCTTTTATGGCTTGCTGGCGGCAGCAGCTAAGAATTCCAATCGTGATAATCCGCAGGTTGTCCCAAGCCTCTAGACGTTGCCAGCACTGAGTACGGATGATCGCAACAGATAGAATCCAGGCAGGAAGAGTGACCTGGCCACCACACCGATGGCCTTGACTGCAGTTGTTCACGGCGGGTAGGCTACCTCAAGCTGATGCTCCTGTAGTTGTCAAAGCGGCTGGCGGGATGATTCCTGCAGTACCAGGGGGTGTCTTGACGGCCAATCACTGCTTGAGTCCTCCTTGGCAATAGGTGTCCAGCTAGCAAGTGATGGTGGACTCGTTGCGATAGAGGGGGACGGCTGTAGACAAGTGCTTGCTGGAGCCAGTAGAGCATCGGCAGGGGCTCCTGCGGTCAGACATCGGTTTTGTGCTGTACAGCCGTTTTCACAAGGATGACGGGCACAACAGTAGTTTGGCTATGCTACACGGTTACGTTGCGTCAAGATATTGACCTAACAAGATATTGACCTAAATAAATAGAAAGCGGTAAATAGTGTTGCAGTTCTTTAGAGCTTTCTGTGATTGTGAGAGGGAGTCGGCAAGCCATGAAGGTCGCCTGCTGAGATGACTTCAGTTTTAGGATAGGCAATCCCCTCGTTTAAGATCTAATTTATTGCCTATTGCTTAATCTATTGCTTAATGTAAGAGATGGTATCGGAAATCATATTGCATAGAAAAGTGATAGAAAAGTATAAAGTATTCTACTTTGCCTCTAATCTAAAGAACCGACTGGCTCTATCGAGATGCTGATTCGCCTCAAAATGATGTTTCCTGTCTCACTGGTGGTGACAATTTGGCGATCGCGCCCAAACAAGGCACAGCCTACTTGCAATGACCGTCCGAGGGGAGCGGCACAATGGGCATGGATATAGGCAGTGGTACGTTGATCAATGCGGTGGGCAATGTGGCTCAGAATCTCAGGCAAGAGTTGGGGAGACATTCTTTCTAAAAGTTTGAGGGCAGCCTCAACCGTTGGCGCTTGCCACACCTGATGCAGAATCTTTGGGTCTAGGCCTGCAAGGGCACAAAAGGCCGTGAGAATTTCTTGGCGAGCATCTGCAAGGTGGTGGTGGGTATGGAAAATGCCCGCCGCAAGTTTAATTAATTTGCCGTGGTAACCCAAAAGCAGCACCTGTTGAACCTTGTACTGCGCTGCTGCCACCAGCATTGGACCAAGCCAATTGGCAGTTTTCACGCAAAGGGAGGGGGGAATCCGGAGGTGTTGCGCCACCTGCAGGCCATTCTCCCCAATGCAAAAGACAAGGGTTGGCGATTGGGCGGCTTTCTGGGCTAAGTCCTCGCGATAGCGATCCAGTTGCTCCGGGGCTGTGAGGGGTTGCGCCAAGGCAGTTGTCCCCAGTAGGGAAAGGCCCTCAACAATCCCAAAAGCGGCATTCGAGGTGCGCTCTGCCAAGTCTCGCCCTTGGGGCAAAAGAAGAGTAACGGCGATCGCCCGCTCTTTCGGGCAGTAGAGCAATAGATTGGTGGTCAACAACAAACGGGCATAACGATAGATAGCTGCCTCGCCCGTGGCGCGATCGCGCCCAACCCCAAAGCCCCCCTCAATGTGAATTTTGGGAGAAGTTGCAGGGTCTTGCCAGCGCACCCAAGCCCAGATAGGGGTATGGCGGGTAAGATCAAGGGCGTCACTGGGTTCACTGTAGGTAATGGCCAAGGCCTGCTGGTCATCTAAGGGTGCCCCTTGGGCAATGGGTAGCGTTTCACAGCGATTGGGGCGCAGCAGGGCAAGGGTGACTTCCTGAGGGCAGGTGCCTTCCGTGAGGCAACGCAATGCAGCAACAGCCGCAGCCGCTGCAAAAACCGGTAGCGTATAACCCATTGGTGCTAAGTAGTTAGTGCTGAGTAGTTAACTGAGCCAAGCTACTGCGCGCCGCTTCGGCAACCGCTGCCGCAGAATCGGTGGCCAATTGTTCAAGAAGGGGGCGAACCTCTAGGGTGCCAATTTGGCCAAGGGCGATCGCCAGCCGATGGCGGACTTGCCAATCAGGATAGGCCACAAACGGCCGCAAGTGCTCAATGCTTTCTGGTTGTTTGAGTTCACCCAACGAACCAATCGCTGCCAATTTCACCAACTCTTGGGGACTATTGAGGGCTTCCGTGAGCAGGCCAACAGCAGCGGGGTTTCCGAGGGCACCCAGGGCGGCAATGATACTAAACTGCAACAGCCAATCGTTAGTACTGTGGTAGGCGGTTTCTAAATCTTCGAGGGCAAAGGGAACTTGCAAAGCAGCCATGGCATCCGCTGCGGCAGCACGGACATCGGTTTCGCTGTCGTGGAGCAGGCGATCGCGCAACAGGTCATGGGCTTGATTGAGGTTGATGTGCCCAAGGCTAGCAATCTGACTGACTGCCGCGTAGCGGACACGGGCATTGTCATCCTTACTCAGGGGTTGAATGAGTGCAAAGGCGTCCTTGGGATCAAGGCTGCGCAGTTGATTGATGCCCCGCAGGCGATCGCCCACATCCGCTGAGGTAATGAGTTCGTGAATTGCCCCTGTGTCCACGCCGAGATTCTCCACCCAATTCCTTATTATCCTACTCGCTTAGCCGCAGAAAAGGGCAGAGCGATCGCGGCTTCGATTCCCTGCCCTCAACTGAGGAGTTGCTACTGGGTTGTGCGTTCTAGGCTTCCTTTTCAGCCTCCGCAATTTGCAACATGGTCTTCAGGACGGAATCAGGGTTGAGGCTAATGGAGTCAATCCCTTGCGCCACCAAGAATCGAGCGAACTCAGGATAGTCACTGGGGGCTTGACCACAGATGCCAATTTTGCGTCCCTTGGCCTTCGCGGTTTGAATGGCTTGCGCCACCATGCGTTTGACCGCCTCATTGCGTTCATCAAACAAGTGCGCCACCAAGGCCGAATCGCGATCCAAGCCAAGGGTGAGTTGAGTGAGGTCATTTGAGCCAATGGAGAAGCCATCAAAGACCTCAGCAAAGGCATCCGCCAACACCACGTTACTGGGGAGTTCACACATCACATAGACTTGCAGACCATTTTCCCCCTGCTTCAGCCCCTGTTTAGCCATCTCTGCCAGCACCCGCCGCCCTTCATCTGGGGTGCGACAGAAGGGAATCATCAGGATGACGTTCGTCAGACCCATTTCATCGCGGACTTTCTTCATGGCGCGGCATTCCAGGGCAAAGCCTTCGGCATAGTTGGGGTCGTAGTAACGGGAAGCCCCCCGCCAACCAATCATCGGGTTTTCTTCATGGGGTTCAAACTGGCGACCACCCAAGAGGTTGGCATACTCATTACTCTTGAAGTCGGACATGCGCACCACGACGGGCTTGGGATAAAAGGCGGCGGCGATCGCCCCAATGCCCTGGGCTAACTTATCAACGAAGTATTCCGCCTTATCGCTGTAGTTTTGGGTTAGCTCAGCAATTTGCCGCTTTGCTGCCTCATCCTTCAGTTCATCGTAGTGCAGCAGCGCCAAAGGATGAGCCTGAATGTGGTTGGCAATAATAAACTCCATGCGTGCCAGGCCAACGCCATCATTGGGAATCGCCGCCAAACTAAAGGCCTCCTCAGGGTTGCCCACGTTCATCAGGATTTGGGTGCGGGTACGCGGCAGATTTTCGAGAGCCACTTCCTGCACGTGGAAGGGCAGCAGTCCCTGATAGACATGCCCCTCTTCCCCTTCTGCACAGGAGACCGTCACTGCTGCACCATTGGGGACTGTTTCTGTGGCATCACCACAACCAACAATGGCAGGAATCCCCAGCTCGCGGGCAATGATTGCCGCATGGCAAGTGCGTCCCCCCTGATCAGTGACAATGGCACTGGCTTTTTTCATAATTGGCTCCCAGTCGGGATCTGTGCGGTGGGTCACCAGCACTTCCCCCGCCTGGAACTGATCGATATTCCTGACGTTCAAAATGACACGGGCCCGGCCTTGGCCAATCATTTCACCGATCGCCCGCCCTGTAGCGAGGAGCGTCCCTTTTTCTTCGAGATGATAGGTGCGCAGGATATTCCTGGCTTTTTGGGATTGGACGGTTTCGGGGCGGGCTTGGACAATAAAGAGTTCACCCGTAATGCCATCTTTTGCCCACTCAATGTCCATGGGTGTATAAGTACCCCGCAGGGCAGAGTAGTGCTCCTCAATGAGGCAGGCCCAGCGACCTAGGGTGAGGATTTCCTCATCGGTCAGGGCAAATTGTTTCCGCAGCGTCTCAGGTACCGGTTCATTGCGGGTCAGCTTCGTTCCACCGAGGTCATAGACCATGCGAATTTCTTTGGTGCCGAGGGCTTTTTTCAAGATGGGTTTATAGCCCGCCTTCAAAGTTGGCTTGAAAACTAAGTATTCATCGGGGTTGACGGCACCCTGAACAACATTTTCACCCAGGCCATAGGCGGCAGTAATGAGAGCCGTGTCCTTAAAGCCCGTTTCTGTATCAATCGAGAACATCACGCCAGAGCAGGCCAAGTCGGAGCGCACCATTTTTTGCACTCCCACTGACAACGCCACATTGAAGTGGTCAAAGCCCTTGATCTGGCGGTAGGAGATTGCCCGATCCGTAAAGAGCGACGCAAAGCAGCGATGACAGGCATCGAGAACCCCCTTGAGGCCATGGACATTGAGGTAGGTTTCCTGCTGACCTGCAAAGCTAGCATCGGGCAAATCTTCAGCGGTAGCACTGGAGCGAACCGCCACATCCGTATTCGGACCATAGCGATCGCACATTTTTTGGTAGGCGGCAGCAATCGCATCCGTCAATTCTGGGGGAAACGGAGTATGCAAAATCAGTGAGCGAATCGCCTGACCCACGCGGTGGAGTTCTGTGATATCTTCGACATCCAGGCCTTCAAGGAGCCGCCGCAGTTGTGTCTCAAGATTCCCCGCTTGAATAAAGTAACGATAGGCATAGGCGGTTGTGGCAAAACCATCGGGGACATTAATACCTTTGGGAGTGAGTTGTTGGAGCATTTCCCCCAAGGAAGAGTTTTTGCCCCCCACCAGTGGTAAGTCTTTGCAGCTCAAGGAGTTCAGTTCTAAAACAAATGCTGTTTCCCGATTTGTTATTTCACGGGTTGGTCTAGGAATGGATTGAGTCATTGTTATGCTCCTAAACATTCAGTTTTATTGACTTTGCCGTTTGCTGTCCCTGTGGGGATGCAACAGCAGTGTTTGAGCCATGAACATCTTGCGGTTTTTGGCTCCCTTTGTTATCACGAATCTGTCAGTTACCTAGCGGCACGCAATTCCCAAGTCTTAATCAGCCGTTGGCAAAGAGAGGCTGCTCAGACACTGAGTAAAGTACGCACTACATGGCTAACAGCGACTTGGTAGAGAACATTTGCAGAGGTTGCCATCTGCACGGTAGCTAAATCACTCTTGCCCTATACCTCTATTCTGAAACAGAAAAATTGGCTTTGTCTGTGGCTTAACAATCCCTTAAATTCGTCAGGAGTCCAAATCGCGATGGCTAAAGGGCTTGGCATTGGCACCGCTATAGGTTGCCACAATGTGGCCATTCCCCACTAGTTGATATTTGTAGGTCACTAATCCCTCTAGCCCCACAGGTCCTCGCGGCGGTAATTTGTGGGTACTGATACCAACTTCGGCACCAAAGCCGTAGCGGAAGCCATCGGCAAAGCGGGTGGAACAATTGTGAAAGACACCAGCAGCATCCACTTCTTGGAGAAAACGAGCGGCGGTGGCGGCATCCTCAGTCACAATGGCTTCCGTGTGACCGGAGCCGTAGGTGGCAATGTGATCCAGGGCGGCATCGAGATCGGGCACGACTTTGATGGCGAGGATCAAATCGCAGTATTCTGTGGCCCAGTCGGCTTCAGTGGCAGGGGTCATGGGTACGAGGTCGCAGGCGATCGCATCTCCCCGGAGCTCAACGCCTGCCTCTTGCAAGGCAGCGGCCACTTTGGGTAAAAACGCCTCGGCAATGTCGCAGTGAACAAGGAGGGTCTCAATAGCGTTACAGGCGGCAGGATACTGGGTTTTGGCGTCGAGGGTAATGGCGATCGCCTTCTCAAGATCCGCTGCCCGATCCACATAGAGATGACAAAGACCATCGGCGTGACCCAGCACCGGAATCCGCGTGTTGTTCTGGATATAACGCACAAATTCATTGGAACCTCGCGGAATGATTAGATCAACCCACTGATCCAGTTGCAGTAGTTCGCTGATCTCCGATCGCTGGGTGAGGAGGGCGATCGCCCCCGCGGGCACTGCCGACTTCTCTAGCCCCCTATGAATAATCTGCATAATCGTTTGGCAAGAGCGACTGGCCTCCTGTCCTCCCTTGAGAATGGCGCCATTCCCCGATTTAATCGCCAAGGAAGCGATCTGCACTACTGCATCAGGACGCGCCTCAAAAATCACCCCTAGCACCCCAAGGGGACAGGTGACGCGACTGAGAATTAGCCCCCTATCCAATTCTCGATAGAGTTGACGCTGGCCAAGGGGATCCGGGAGGGCAGCAACTTGACGTACGCTCGCGATCGCCGCCGCTAGTTTACTGGGACTCAGTTCCAAGCGAGCATAGAGAGAAGAATTGAGCTGATTGGCCTTGGCCTGCTCACAATCGGCAGCATTGGCCGCCAGAATCTCCTCCCGCGCCTCCTCAAGGGCACAGGCCACCTGTTCTAGGGCCCCATTGCGGGCAGCGGCATCCAGCGTGGCCAACTGGCGCGCCTGCTCATGAACTTCTTTGACCCGTTGCAGGAGCGGAGAATCGGTCATAGGGGTTCTCAATTCCAAAGACACATCAAAAAACACATCAGCAGAGATACTTAAGGGCGATCGTACGCCAAATTGTCCCGCACTTGTGGTAGGTTAACGGCAATTGCGTTGCCCTAGAATTGGCCAAAAAACAGGTTTAGGAGGATCATGCGAATTCTATTTGTTGCTGCTGAGGCGGCACCACTGGCGAAAGTGGGGGGCATGGGGGATGTGGTTGGCGCTCTGCCCAAGGTGTTACGCCGCATGGGACATGATGTGCGCATTTTTATGCCCTACTATGGCTTCTTGCCCGATAAGGTAGAAATTCCCAAGGAGCCCATCTGGATTGGCCATGCCATGTTCCAGACGTTCCATGTCTATGAAACCGTGTTGCCGGGGTCGGAGGTGCCCCTTTACCTTTTTGGCCATCCCTGCTTTAATCCCCGCCGCATCTACTATGGGGAAGATGAGGACTGGCGGTTCACCTTCTTTGCCAATGGGGCAGCAGAATTTGCTTGGAACTACTGGAAGCCCCAGATTATCCATTGCCACGATTGGCACACGGGCATGATCCCCGTCTGGATGCATCAGGATCCCGACATTACCACGGTGTTTACAATCCATAACTTGGCCTATCAAGGACCTTGGCGGTGGCGGCTAGAGCAAATTACTTGGTGTCCGTGGTACATGCAGGGGCACAATACAATGGCAGCAGCAGTGCAGTATGCCGATCGTGTCAATACCGTTTCGCCCACCTACGCCGAGCAAATTAAAACCCCCGAATATGGCGAAAAATTGGAGGGGTTGCTATCGTTTATTAGCGGCAAGCTCTCTGGCATTCTCAATGGTATTGATACTGAGCTTTTTGATCCCAGTACCGATCGCGCCCTTGCTCAAAACTACACCGCAGACACCCTAGAGCGGCGTAAGGCTAACAAAATTGCCCTCCAAGAGGAACTGGGACTAGAGGTGAACTCCGGTGCTTTTTTGGTGGGGATGGTCAGCCGCCTAGTGGAGCAAAAGGGGCTGGATCTATTGATTCAAATTTTAGATCGCTTTCTTGCCTATACCGATAGCCAGTTTGTCCTTTTAGGGACGGGCGATCGCTACTACGAAACCCAGATGTGGCAAATTGCCTCCCGGTTTCCGGGGCGCTGTAGTGTGCAGTTGCTCTACAGTGATGTCCTGTCGCGGCGCATCTATGGCGGTGCCGACGCCTTCATTATGCCGAGTCGCTTTGAACCCTGTGGCATTTCCCAGATGATTGCGTTGCGCTATGGCTGCGTGCCGATTGTTCGCCGCACCGGTGGCCTTGTGGATACCGTTTCCCACCACAACCCTGAGCAGCAAACCGGAACGGGCTACTGCTTTGACCGCTATGAGCCCCTTGACTTTTACACCTGTCTAGTGCGGGCATGGGAAGGGTATCGCTACAAACGGGAGTGGCACGCCCTCCAGCAGCGGGGTATGCGCGAGGACTTTAGCTGGAGAAAATCGGCACTCGCCTACAATGCTCTCTATAATTCCATTTATGGATTGCCCCCGGAGACCATGCCCAATCCTAGTCCAACGCTGGTACCGGCAATGACCTAGTCATTGATATCGTGGCCATATCGTGGCTATGTAATGTGTGGTTATTATTGCCTACGAATACATTGACCCCCTCTGGCAGCCCCTACCCGATCCCCAAGCGTGGGGACAGGAGATTGACCACTGGGTACTGGATGTGGAGGCCGCCCGGCCGCAGTTGCGGTACTGGCTGCAGCGGCTAGTGCCTGGGTATTGGCTCTTGCAGCAATTAAGTGCCCTTGGCCAAACGGTGATGGAAGTGAGCGATCGCCTGCGGCAACTGGAGACAGCGGGGATGACCGTGATTGCCCTCGCTGAAGGCTACGTGAGCAATCGCCCCCCCGCTGGAGATCAATTCTTGTCCCTCTGGGATCAGGTTAAGCAGCAACTCCACCAGCAAACCCGCTGCCACAACCACGCTCGTAATCGTCTCAAGCACCGTCCCCCGCCGGGTCGTGCCCCCTATGGCTATCGCCGAGGCAAAGAGCACTATGTGATTGATCGAGCGGCAGCTGGTGTCGTCAAGGATTTTGTTGAGCATTTTCTCCTCTATGGCTCCCTCAGTGCGGCGGTGCGCTTTATTGCCCACACTCACCACAAGCGGATTAGCGTAGCCACAGGTCGGCGCTGGCTAACCCACCCCGTCTATCGCGGCCACCTTTACTACCAAGGAAAAACCGTGATTCCCCAGACCCATGCCCCCCTGATTGGGCCCGATGAAGCGGCTCAGGTGGATCGGCTGTTGCGGCGCCAACGCTCTCTACCCCGTCGCAGTGCCAGTGCTCCCCATCCTCTGGCGGGATTGGTGATTTGCCGCGAATGTCAGCAACGCTTTGGCCGGACTCAGGTGCAGCCCTATCGCCAACCCAGCCAATATGCCTATTTGCGTCCCCTCCACTGTCCGCTTTCCCCGAAGTGTCGCAGCATTCCCTACAACGCTGCCCTGGCTGCTGTGATTGATCAAATTGCCGAACGCCTGCCGCCGGCGATCGCTGAACTTTGCCTACCATCGTCACCCCTCACCACCGAAATTGCAGCCATTGACAGGCAGCTGCAACAACTCACGGAACTAGAAGGCCAAGGTCTCTTGGATGCGGAAACGGCTCAACTGCGCCGTTATAAACTGGCTGGGGAGCGGGCACGCATTGAGGCACAGCAGGCACAACTGCCCCCTAGCAATCTCTTGCAACTGGCGGTGACCCTGGGTCAGCCTCAATTTTGGTACCAACTCTCAGCCGCAGAGCAACGCTTTTATCTACGGGAGTTTTTACAGGCCATACAGGTCAGCAGCCGCCCCCCACAGCCTTGGTCTGTCCATTTACAATTTATTTGGGAACCCACTATTGGCAGTGGGCCTTAACCACTTCCAGTGCCCCCCTTAGCTGGAGAGCTGAAAGGGGAAGGGTATATAGATTAGTTTATAGATATAGATAAATAAAAAACACCAATAAGAAATTGCAGGTGTAAGAAGTTATGACGATTGAACTCAGCGATCGCCAAAAGCAAATTCTGGGCGCTACGATTAACCATTACATTGCTACGGCAGAACCCGTCGGCTCAAAGGCGATCGCCACCGAATATAACCTGAACGTCAGCCCAGCCACCGTGCGCAATACGATGCTACTCCTCGAGAAAAGCGGCCTGCTTTACCAGCCCCACACCTCCGCCGGGCGGGTGCCCTCCGATTCTGGCTATCGCGTTTATGTGGATGAACTGATCCAGCCTATTCCCGATATAGCTCGCAAAGCCGAGAGTCTCTTGAGTGAGCGGTTTATTTGGGGACAACAACGTCTTGAGGTGATCTTGCGGCAAGCAGCGCAGTTGCTTTCGGATCTCAGTGGCTACATTACGCTAATCACACTGCCCAATTCTTTGGAGCGACAAATTCGGGTGATTCAACTGGTCGCTTTGGATGCGCAGCAGGTGATGGTAATTCTTGTTCTGGATACCTACGAAACCCAATCAGCGCTCATTCAACTGGGCCAGGAGGAAGAAGATCCCGAACTACGGGAGCGCACCCTACAGGTACTGACCAACTTCCTCAATCATCAGTTGCAGGGGCGATCGCTGGTGGAATTCAGTGCCATTGACTGGCAAAAACTGGATTTGGAGTTTCAGGCCTACAGCCAGCAGCTTCAGACCCTACTGCGGCAGTTGAGCGATCGCTGCAGCCACCAGAGGACCTCCTTTGTCATCAGTGGTCTTGCAGATGTCCTCCAGCAGCCAGAATTTTCCCAAGTGGAGCAGGTACAAATGCTACTGCATCTTCTCGAAGACCAACAGGATCAACTGGCTCCCCTGATCAGTAGCGATAGCCAAGCTCCGTCCCAAGTGCAAATCCGCATTGGCAGTGAAAATACCCTAGCGCCGATGCAGTCCTGTACCTTGGTCTATTCCTGCTACTGCTATAGGGACTCTCCCGTAGGCAGCGTTGGCATTCTAGGGCCGACGCGGATGCCCTATGCCCGGATTATTCCCTTAGTGGCCACAGCGGCAGATTATTTAACAGAGCAAGTCAGTCGCTATAGGTGAGTGCTCCTCAGCTCCGCAAGGGGCTGAGCTTTTGGGGATGAGGTAGGCAGAGAGCCAGCCCAGTCTCAAAAAAAACCGGTAGCCCTATACTGGTTAAAGCCAAATTCCTCAACCGAGGAGGAAAGCAGCCACCGCTGCCCTCCCATGCCCTAAAGAGGATGGGCATTCCCGAAAACACAAGGGCAAACCCTGTGCGGTCAACCATTGGCTGGATCGGGCACAATAAGTTATTGGCCTTTCCTAGGGACACTTGGAGAAATTGAAATGCCTACACCCGCCTTGCTGGTTCTCGCCGATGGTTCAGTCTTTCGTGGTTTTTCCTTTGGGGCACCGGGGACAGCTATTGGAGAGGTGGTCTTTAATACCGGCATGACGGGTTATCAAGAGGTGCTCACCGACCCTAGTTATTATGGTCAAATCGTGACATTCACCTACCCCGAGTTGGGCAATACAGGAACCACCCCCGAAGACGATGAATCCGATCGCCCCCAAGTGCGGGGTGCTATTGCTCGCAATATCTGCGATATTCCCAGTAACTGGCGATCGCAACAATCGTTACCTGATTACCTCAAAGCCCATCGAATTCCCGCAATTTATGGGATTGACACCCGCGCCCTCACCCGCAAAATTCGTACCGTGGGTGCCATGAATGGCGGCATCTCCACAGAAATCCTTGACCCCGTTGAACTGCTGCAAAAAGTCCTTGCCGCTCCCAGTATGCAGGGACAAAATCTAGCCAAAGTCGTGACCACCCGCACCCCCTATGAATGGACAGAGCCAACGCCCCCCGCTTGGGAATTTCGTCCCCAAACTGCTCCCGAGGAACCACCCTTGACAGTTGTGGCCATTGATTTTGGCGTGAAGCGCAACATTCTCCGTCGCTTGGCCAGCTATGGCTGCCGTGTGATTGTCGTGCCGGCGGATACGCCAGCGGAAACGATTCTCAGCTATGACCCCGATGGCATTTTCCTCTCTAATGGCCCGGGTGACCCTGCGGCGGTTCAGGAAGGCATTGAAACCGCGCGCAAATTACTAGGGGCGCAGCGTCCCATGTTTGGCATTTGTCTGGGGCATCAGTTGTTGGGACTCTCCTTGGGGGCAGAAACCTTCAAGCTGAAGTTCGGTCACCGGGGGTTGAACCAGCCCGCTGGGCTGACCCAGGAAGTGGAAATTACCAGCCAAAACCACGGCTTTGCTATCACCGAAGAATCCCTTGCCCAAACTCCCGTAGAGATTACTCACTTTAACCTCAATGACAAAACCGTTGCGGGTTTGAAGCACCAAACATTGCCAATTTTCTCAGTGCAGTACCACCCGGAAGCCAGCCCCGGCCCCCACGATGCCGATTATCTCTTTGGCGAGTTTGTAGCGCAAATGCGTGCCTATCGTCAACAGCATCCCCGCAGCCAATGAAAGGGCAATCCCTCACCCCCTACCTCTTTCTTGCCCCTGCCTTAGGGTTGCTAACACTGACGGTCTTTTGGCCAGCCCTACAGGCCTTTTTCCTCAGTTTCAGCCGCTATGAAACCGATCTCCTGAGCCCCCCTGTGTGGGTAGGGTGGGCCAATTTTGCCCAGTTGTGGGGCGATGGCGTCTTCTGGAAAACCTTGGGCAATACTTTCCTCTATTTAGTGGTGGTGGTGCCAATTCTGGCGATCGCGCCTCTGCTGCTGGCGATTCTTGTCAACCAACCCCTGCGGGGCATCCACTGGTTTCGTGCTGCCTACTACAGCCCCGTGATTATCTCAATGGTGGTGGCGGGGATTGCTTGGCGCTGGCTCTATGCCCCCAATGGCCTCTTAAATCAACTAGTACAGGGTCTGCATCTGCGGGACACTCCCATTCCTTGGCTGACGAGTCCCCGACTCGCCCTCTTTAGTGTCATGGCCGTTACCATCTGGAAAGGCTTGGGCTACTACATGGTGATCTATCTGGCGGGCCTTCAGGGGATTAGCGGTGAACTGTACGAAGCGGCAGCGATCGATGGCAGTGACGGCTGGCAACAGCATTGGGATATTACATTGCCACTGATGCGCCCCTATCTTCTTTTGGTAAGCATTATCTCAGCAATTTCTGCCACCAAGGTCTTTGAAGAAGTCTATGTCATGACCCAAGGGGGTCCCCTCAATAGCTCCAAGACCATTGTTTATTACATCTACGAGAATGCCTTTCAGCGCTTAGAGATAAACTACGCCTGTACGATGGGACTGATTTTATTCCTGTTTATCCTGTCTTTGTCCCTCTTAAATCTCAAGCTTGGCCGACAAGTGGAAATGCCCCTTAACTAACCACCTGCATGCGTTGAATCAACCATTGATTGCCACGACGGATAAAGGTATAAATGACCCGGTAGGGATTGCTATAGGAAATATCATTGCGCAGGGTTCCCTGTTCATAGAAACGGGCATCCTCATTGACTTCCGCCAACACATCGACACGATCGCTCCTTTGGAGACGGACTTCCTTCACCTCTAAGTTCTTTAGGGTATAAACCCAATGGCTGCCCTCGGACTTTAAGCCCCGTGCCCGCGATCGCCAGCGGCTCAGTTCTGGCTCCGTCAAAATCGTTGCTAGTTTGTCCATCTCAAATGCTGGCCCAAGGGCTTGGGCTTTCATTCGCTGCCAGGTGTGGAGGCGATCGCGCGCCATCTCTGGCGTTAAAGTGATCCCTAAGGTCGTCGGTTGTGGCGTCGGGGTCGGCGTTGCCACAGGAGTCGGTGTCACTGGCGAGATCGGGGCTTCAGCCGTTTTGGCTGGCCAATAGACTTTTGCCAACGCTCCTAAACCAACAAGAACAACTCCTGCACCCATCCAAAACCCAGTCTGACGTTTTTGGGAGCAACTGTTTCCAGGGCGGCGCCGTTTGCGAGTGGATGGTTGGGGCGTGGCTGTCCCCGTTGCAGTTGAAGAAGTGGTCGAAGCCAATGCCGAAAAGCCCTGACCTAGCCGAGTCTGATCCTGCAAAGGTAACGTTTCCGCTGTGAAGGAGACGGGAGGGGGCACAGCCACCGTTGGTCTCATCACTTCAGGGAGCGCAGAGGCAGTGGTCGCAGGGGGTTCAGAGGCAATAGAGTCGTCACTGAGAGCCTCTAGGTAGGTTTGGACATTGGGATCAGCAAAGTAAGCATCCAAGGCCACGGGTGTTTCCCCCAAGTCCCGAAATGCAGGATAAATTTCTTCTCTGAGCCATTGTGTGGTGTAGTAATAGAGCCCCGGCAGTAGATCGCCAGCCTCACCGGCATGACGGCGGATAAAGTCCAGAGTCGGTTGATCTTGGCTGTTGTCAAGAGCTGCCAATGCCTCGGTGGGCTGTCCCAAAAGCAGCAAGCAACTGGCGAGTTCAAGATAGACATCTTGATTGGGGAGCAGCTGCTCCAATAAATCCTTGGCCCGACGAATATAGCTCGGCTGAAGTTCATGCACGCCCCGTGCCACCAAGGCATGTACCGCAAGGTAGGTCGCCACCGCTGAGGGACGCTGTGATTCCCGTTCAAAGAGTTCCTGTTGCTCTGCCACGGTAAGATGGCTGCGCAGTTGCAAAATAAATTTCAGAAAATCCTCAACTGCAAGTCCCGAGTGATCATCACGGCGCCCCTCAACACCCCCGCGCTCACTCAGCATTTGCCGCAGCAACAAAATACCCCGCTGCCGATTCACACTATCGGCCAGAGGCAGTGCCAGTAACTCTAGAATAAGGTAAGGACGTAACCGATTCAGTTCCGTCTGAAACTGTTCCTGGAGTTCGGGAAACCAGTTTGACCGCTGCTGAAGTACCGCTAGACCGGCTTCTAGCTGAGAGGCGGCTGCTTGGTAGGACTGCCGCTGCCATTCCTCGCGTCCCAATTCCAGATAGGCCAAAGCCACAGTGAGGGTAATGTCGGCAACGGCGGCAGAGGAAGTGTAGGGGCGATTGAGATCAAGAACATCCTTTTTGAGAAATACTTCTCCCAACTTGACAACTTGGGCATAATTTCCCAGTTCATAGAGCAGTAGGAGTGCCCCCGAGAATTGCTCATCACTAATTTCAATGTAGGGAGCGGTGGCATCGGGATCCAACTGGACAATCAAATCCTCGGCATCAACCGCACGGCAGTGGCGATCGTAGGCATGGCGCTGCTCCGGTTCTCGCAAAACTGCATAGGCCTGCTCAATGAGTTCCCGACGGGTGGCAACTGTGGTGGGGGAGTGCTGCTGGGTAGGCAGTTGCAGCAGCCGATCCTGAAACGCTTGCTCAATTTGCTCCGGCGTTGCCTGAATTGGCACACCCAGCACTTGGTAATAGTCGAGAGGAATGCGCACCTGAACCCAAACCTCTATAGGATGAACTCGTCTATCAACGATGACAGCACATTCATGCACGCCCAATACCAACAGAGAACCTTTGCCGGCAGTTGCTCAACGTTTAGAAATGAAACGGCATAGTGCTAGTGTTCCCGAAAAATGGAGTGACAGGGATTCTAAAGTATCACAATTTCTGTCCCTCAGTGGGAGACTGAGGAGAGACGGGGGGCTTAACCGCGTACTTTTGCTGTAAAGCCAGAGGCCTTAAATTGCTCTAACTGCAAAGGCTCTGGTTGGTCGTAGGGCACACTAATGCGAATTTCAAACTCGCTGATGCCGGGTGGAATCACATCAATTGCACCGACCCGGGTGCGGTTTTGCAGCACTGGATTACCATTGGCATCGTAGATGCGGCCAAAGACATCGGCATCTACCACGGTTTTGCCCGATTTATTCTCCGCTTTACCAGTAATCAGGTAGCAGTTGGCCTTGAGGGTGGTACCCCCGGGTGTGACCGAACCCTCACCAATTTCTGGCGGACATTCGTGGTAATTCAGGTCAAAGAGCCGTACTGGAATAGCAGCGATCGCCGGCAGCGTGGCGATACTTGACCAACACAGGACACTCAGGAGCAGGCACACCACTCCTCGACGCAGATATCCCACAAACCGATTCGCACTCATGGTCATCGCTCAGCACCCAAATACGTCCCCATTATCCCACAGTGGTTAAAACCCATAGATCAACAGCGCCCAACAGCAGCGTAAAAACAGCCAAAATACCATACATCCAAGGTTGAGCGAGGGGCTTAATTACATCTGTGGGCAATCCCGTATGGGCTTCAATGGCACGCATCATTTGGGCAAAACCCGCCACTCGCATCGGCAGAAGATACCCTTGACCTGTGGCAGTCACCAGATAATAGACCCAGCCCCCTTGGCTGGTACTACGGGGCTGAAGCCCTTGAATATCTGACCAAATCAGTTGCCACTGCTGCCGCAGGAAGGGGGGAACCCAATGGGGATAGGTGAGGCGGATTCCCACAGCATCCAGTTCTACCCGTTGACTCAGGGCTCCCCAGAGGAACACACCCCCGAGGGCGATCGCCCCCCAAAGAAGCAGGGGCGAAATGGGAGCCGCCGTCTGTACCGCCAAAAACGGGAGGGGCAGCGTGAGTGCGCCGTAGAGGGCAAGGAGTGTTCCAGAAACCAGGGGCGAGGTTTTGAAGCGCAGGGGTTCAGTCATTGGTATTACCTCAAGGGTTCATCATCATTCAATCATCATTCATCAATAGAATAACCAAGTGGCAAAGGCATATTTAGTGCCCTGGATCACGGGCAAGGCGGCATGGGGATGGGTGTAGTAGGCGGGAAAGACAACAATATCTCCCGTCCGTGGGGTAACCTTTACCCCTTGGCGATCGAAATAGGTTTCTCCCCCCTCAAAGTCCTCATTGAGATAGCCCACCAGACTGACATCCCGCGTCGGGATACCTTGGGCCAGTTCCATTTGCCGACTGGCCAGCAATAGGTTGTCCACATGGCGGCGATAGCCCTCGCCCACCCGATAGCGCAGGATGGAGAAGTTTTCAATTTCAGGGAAGCGAATCCCATAGTGTTGGTAGAGGACGATTTGAATTGTTTGCGTGGCCTGGAGAAGAATCTGCCGCATCATCGCCTGTTGGGGGTCTTGGGGATCAAAGCGGAGCAAACTGCCGCCGCGCACGGAGCGATCGACCGTTCCCATGAGAATTTGCGCATCCTCAAACCCCACCTTCTCAGCTGTAGCAATCACCTGCTGACACTGGTGAACCGGAATCAAACGCTGGAAAAGGAGAATTTCACCCCCCAAGTCAAGAATTTGCAGTGGTGCGGTACTCATAGGGACTGATTGTTTCTATGATTCAGTCTAGGGAAGGCGCACTCGCAACGGCACTTTGCTCTGAACATTGCCACTGACAATCACCTCTTGGCGATCAAGCCACCCTTTTGCCCGCTGTCCCTGAACTTGAATGCGGGGATTGCTCTGGCGGTAAAAGACTCCCCCTTGGGCTTCAACTTCCTGCTGGGGAATCCGCCAAATCAGTTGAGCTGTGCGTAGTTGGGCATTGGGGCGCTGGATTTCCACCTGACCGCTAGCTTCTAGCCGCTCTTGGGGAATCCACCAATTGAGGCGTTGGGCACGCAGTTGCGACTGTTGAGGTTGGCTATTGATTTGGACCTTGTCAAAGATGGCGCGGTTTTCAGCAATCAGGAAGACACCGCGATTGGCCTGCCCTTCAATGCCTTGGCTGGGATAGCTGACCCGCAGGGGGCGATCGCTCACCAATTGCCGTTGGGGAATTAACCAGCGCACCGTTTCTCCCTCAACGCGCAGAGCAGGGTTGGGAAGCTGCACTCGGACATCCCCCTCAAGGGTGACCCGTTGATCGCTAATTGACCAGATTGCCCTTTGGGCTTGTAGCCGCTGCCCTCGGCGATCGCCCGCCCCACCGACGACTGTGACCCCCCCTTGACCGATGACCCCTGCCAACAGCCGATTGGGCTCCTGCTGCCACACTAGACTCTCCGTATTGAGCCGTAAATCCTTGACGTCCTTGGCGGCGGAGGTCACCTGAACGGCATTGAGGGCACGCAGTTCTTGGCGTCGGCTATCGGCTTCGAGGCGCTTAGCGGTCACTGTCACTTGGGGATAGCGGGCTTGCAGGTTTTTCTGGGCAATGAGTACGCCGCGATCGCCCTGCCAAACCAATTGATCGGCAATAATCGTCCCCTTTTGCTGGAGATCAGTGACCGTGGTGCGACCTTCAACCCAAAGTTGACCATGCCGCTGCCGCACATTGACCGCCTTGGCCTGCACCTTGTAAGTGGTTTTACCCTCTGCCTTTAATTCCCCCGTTAGATTTTGAATCTCCAATTGCTGGCGATTGTCATCGCGATAGTGTGCGCCCGCCGCCTGCAATACCCAGAGGAGTTGGCCTTTAGCGTTGGTTTGCCGCAGGGTCAGATTTTGCAGCTTGACATCACCCGTGATTTCTGGTTCTGGGGATGGCTCCTCCCCCACCCATTGATCCACCCAGCCACAGCCTGTCAAGGCGAGTACAAGGCAAAGGAGGAGGGGTCTAGGCAGAAGCATTGTTGTCTAAGTTCCCTAGGGTCTCGGGTGACTCATTGTCAGCAGCTTTATCTTTCCTTTCGGCGGTATCTTGCTCCCAATGGGGGTTAACAATAGGGGATTGCGTCAGGTTACCAGTGACAGGACGGTAGGTGTAGGTTGATCGGGGCGCCTTTTGGATTTCTTCGCGAATGCTCTCAAGATCAATGTAGCGATCGGCAACGTTAATTAAGCTATCGCTAGTCATCGATCGCAGACTCACCACCTCGACCCTTGCCCCTCGGTAACTCACTGCATCCACGGCATAGGCCAAATCCCCATCACCGCTGACCAAGATGGCAGTATCATAGCAACCTACCAGTGCCATCATATCCACGGCAATTTCGACGTCAAGGTTCGCCTTTTTAGAGCCATCCGGCAGTTGGACGAGTTCCTTGGAGACGACACGATAGCCATTGCGGCGCATCCACAGCAGAAACCCCTGCTGTTTTTCATTGGTGGGGTCAACCCCCGTGTAGAAGAAGGAGCGAAAGAGACGGGAGCCTTGGGTCAAGTGGCAGAGGAGTTTTGAATAGTCAATTTCGATGCCCAGTTGCAGCGCTGCATAGAAGAGGTTGGAGCCATCAATAAAGATGGCAACGCGCCCACGGTTTTGTAACACCTGTTCCGGCGTGTAAATAACTGAAGACGAAGATGTAACCATGTAGAAATCATCTCAAAAAAAGTGTGTTATCGAAATATGAAGTCATACCTCTAGGGTATCGCGCGTCAGGGGGAATCGGCGACAGTTGCAGGCAGCAACAGTTTTTGGAAAATCGGCTCTGGATGGGCCAGAGGTTGTGACGCAGGTAAAACACCCCACTGGGCTTGGCGATCGCCCAAAAGGTCTGGGGCAACTGATCCATTAAATTTAATACTATAGCCCAACTGCCCATAGATGGCCTCACTCAGTTGGGGGATAATCGGGGCAAGCACATAGGCCACAAGGCGCACCGACTCCAATACACAGTACAGAACCTCCGCCACCGCTGCGGTTTCTCCTGCCCTATAGCGTTTCCACGGTGCCTCCTGATCAAGGAACTTATTCCCCGCCCGGGCCAGGGTCAGGGCCTGTTGGCAGACCTCATGGAAAGCTAATTGCCGATACCCTTGGCCATAGGTTTGGCTGAGGTGCTCTGCCAGTTGCCGCAGGGGATGCTCTCGCGGAATTGCTGCTCCTTGGACATTGGGCACCTTCCCATCGGTATATTTCCAAGCCATTTTTAGCGTGCGATTGAGCAAATTCCCCAGATCATTGGCCAGATCCGCATTGAGAATACTCACAAAGCGGATCTCACTAAAGTCACCATCGCGGCCAAACTCCACTTCTTTCATGAAGTAGTAGCGCACTGCATCGGCACCGTATTGCGCCACCAAGGCAAAGGGATCTAGGGTATTCCCCAAACTTTTACCCATTTTTTGACCATCCTTGGTCAGAAAGCCATGGACAAAAATTTGCTCTGGTAGTGGTAAGCCCGCCGACATCAACATTGCTGGCCAAGAGATCCCATGGAAGCGGAGAATATCCTTACCAATAATGTGCAGGTTAATTGGCCACCAGGTTTTGAGGGCATTGGCCAAGGTCGGCTCATCTTCTGGTTCCAAGAGGGCGGTGACATAGCCCAAGAGGGCATCAAACCAGACGTAGAGGGTTTGCTCCGGATCCGTGGGCACGGGAAACCCCCAAGCCAGATTCACCCGCGAAATGGAAAAGTCCTGCAGCCCTCGCTCAATAAAACTCAGCACCTCATTGCGACGGCTGGGGGGCTGGACAAAGTCAGGATGTTCAGCGTAGTGGTCTAGGAGCGCCTGCTGATATTTCGAGAGGCGGAAAAAATAGTTGCGCTCGTCTCGCCATTCCACCGTCCGATTCACATGGATCGGGCAGCGCCGACCCTCAAGCAGTTCGCGTTCTTCCTTGAATTCTTCACACTCGACACAGTACCAACCCTGCTGCTGACCTAGATAAATGTCGCCGTTGTCCCAAACCCGCTGAAAAAACTCCTTGACAATGGCATGGTGGCGAGGACTGGTGGTGCGGCTAAAGCGATCGTAGCGGATATTCAGTTGTTGCCAGAGGGCTTGGAAACCAGCGGCAATCTCATCGCAGTGGGCTTGGGGACTCAAACCCCGCTGTTGTGCTGTGCGCTCAATTTTCTGGCCATGCTCATCGGTACCGGTAATGAACCGCACCTGATAGCCCTGCAAACGATAAAAGCGAGCGAGAACATCGGCAGCAATAGTCGTGTAGGCACTGCCAATGTGGGGAAGGGCATTGACGTAGTACAGGGGGGTGGTCAGTGAAAAGTGCGGTAACAAGCAGTGTTTCTCCCTAGGAGGTCGAGCAAATGGCGTTATTTATCATAGTGCCATTAGTAACAGCTTACGGGCGATCGCCCACCGCCAGATCCACCCAAGGACTCAGGGGGCCTTCCTGCTCCCGGCCATTGGCTGTCAAGTCACTGTGGCAAAGGAATAGGCGATCGCTCACCCGCGAACACAAATCCACCAGTAAATGCTCCAAACGTTCGGACTCCAATTGCCACACCCGCGCACTGGGGCTCGCCAACCCCTGCCGCAGAAACATTGGTGCCTGCCAGAGACATTGCAAGCCGCCATCCTGCCACCGTGGACTACCAGCATCTAACCAAAAATGCCAGCGATGGGCGAGTTGGGCGCTGCGATATTGAAACGTCGTCGCCAGTAAGACCCCTTGGGGCTGCCGCAGGGGAGGGGCAGGATCTGCGGTCAGAGTTCCCCGCCGCAGCAGGTAAATCCATTCCCGCAGCCGCTCAGCTGTTGGTGTGGCTTGCTGTTCTGGGAGATGATCATAAATTTGCCAGTAGGCGGCCGTGCCCTCAAGGAGCGATCGCAGGGGGGCCAATTCACCGGCTGTTAGGTTTTGCGGCCAGAGATAGCGCTGAATTGCCGCCTCTAGGAGATACACCGGCGGCTGGCTAGAATCTAGTGTACTCAGCCAATGTCGCAACTTCTCATAGGCTTCCGTGGCACGATAGCCAAAGCGATCCCAGTGGCTATAGTGGGTGTACGGTAGCAGTTCAGCTTGCTCCAGCCCCGGCTGAAAACAATAGCAAGAGAGCAGGCCTGCCCGCACGACGTCAATCTCTGGCGGCAGCAAAACCGTTAGCATCTCCGCAACCGCCGTTGCCTCTGGGATGATTCCTGTTCGTGGATAAACGAACAACAACAGCGTCAAAAGGGCACGTACGTGGGGGGATTGAATCAAGGGGCGTTGCTCATTCAGGATGACAAGGGGAACCCGTCGTTTTTCAAGTTCACTCCTGAGGACATAGCGGGCAATACTATCTAAGCCGGGGGCGAGAATGGCAATCTCTGTTGGCTGCACTACCCCCTGCTGCACGGCAGTAGCAATTGTCTCTACAACTTCCTGTAACAATTGCATCCGCGAGGTGGTTTGAATCGCAGTGATGTTTTCCGGCAGCGTCAATTGGGGAGTGCTCAGGCGTTCTTGAATGGCAACTCGTAAATCAGTTTTACCGAAAATCGTTTCTGGAAAGTGGCTTAACTCCGTCACCGTGGCTTGGTTTTGCAGCGGGAGAAAGGCATCAGGATCGGCGCCAAGACCAAGACGGACAGCGCTAATGGGTTGGTGGCTAAGGACAATCTTGATCCCCGGTTGGTTCAAGCGGGTGATCAAATCTGCCATCACTGCGGGATAGTTATGGGTGTTGTCGGCAAGAAGACACTGAAACCGCTGCTTCAAGGAGGCTTGGTAGCGGGGATGGTCAAGGAGAACGCGGCCAAATAAATCGGTGGTAATGCCATAGGTGAGAAGGCTGTGGGCAGTACACCACCTTTGCCACTGTTTTAGGGCGGTGACGATCGCCCCCACGGTTTCTGAAGGAATTTCAAGCTGATGATCCCAAATGAGTTGGGGTAGATCATCCAGACTCAGGCGGGCAAAGGCACAGAGTTGAAAAATATCGAGAAGGTGGCGAGTGGCGCGATCGGCGCCGCGGAGCTGTTCACGATTGTCACCCAGAACAGCAAAGGTGTTGTTCTGCAGCCAAGGCTGCCACAGCCGCTGTGCCCACATCAACTCTGTTTCGGGTTTGAGATGTAAAGGGAGGTGAGGAGCAACGGCATTGGCCTCGACCAGCAGCGGCCAAAAAAGTTCCACCTCCTCCTGCATGAAGCCCATTGGCGTGGCGATATAGGGCCTATAGCCACTGCCCAACTGCGCCTGAATTTCCGTTTCGATGGCTTGGCGGCCTTCCATTGTATCCGTCAAAAAGAGGAGCGATCGCTCGCGGGGAATCACTGGGCTGTCCTGTTGAACCCACTGGGCAAATTCCCTCACCAGTGCATAGGTTTTGCCGCTGCGACTACCGCCACTGATCCAGTGTAACACTGCCAACAAAGTCTGCAAAGTTAATTTGCTACGATTTTATCTATCCTATCGATTTACTGCTTTTGCGGCAGCCATTGAGAAGAACAGGAATGTCCAGCAATCCCTTTGTTCGCCTTAGAAACTGGATCAAGCATGCACAACAGTGGTATCTCACAACTCCTAACCGGGCCCTACAGGAAGCCTATGAAGCCGCTCTGAAAATTCGCGCCATTGAACTGGAACACTTTGACGGTCAACCCATTAGTCCCCTCAATCTGCCCGTGGGCGAAGTCTCTAGCTATTTCGAGACAGAGCTAAAACAACTGCTGAAAACCATTCGTATGCGGATGGCAGAGTTTCGGGCAAGCCGTCAAATTTTGCCCCTTGCTCCCCCCCAAAGCCCCTCCACTCCTGTCAACGATAGGGTCAATGGTGCAACGGAAACCTATACGGTGACGGCTACCGTCAGTGACACGACGGCGGAACCCAGCGTTTATGAAAAGCTGCGGGTCATTGATGCCACCCTCAATCGCTATAAACGGCAGCGGGAAAAGGAACTCAATGCCCTAGCCCGTCCTAGCCTCAGTCGCCAAGACCCCCAACAACGCCAGCAGGCAGCCGCCCTCGACAAAATTGAGGAGGATTCTCTTTATCTCTCGGAATATATTAGTGATGATCTCACCAGTGATTCCAAGCTGGATAGCAGCAGCTTTATTCCCCGCTCGATTTTGCGCACCGCCGATCGCTTTCGCCGCGAACTCAATTCCGATGAAGCCACTGAAGCTGAAGTCGTTCGTGATTTTCGCACCTCAAAGTTGCGTACCCGCCTGGCGGTTCGTTTTATGCTGTTGCTCGTGATTTTGCCCCTGTTGACTCAGCAAATTTCCAAGGCGCTCATCGTCAGCCCCCTTGTTAACCACTTTAAGGCGGTGGGGCAAATTGAACGGATTATTAACTCCCAACTGGAGGACAACATCCTTGATGAACTAGCCCGCTTTGAGAACAAAATTCGCTTTGAAAGCCTTGTGAGTAATGTGCCGATTTCCTCAGAGGAGATCCAAAACCGCATCCGCGAAAAGGCGATCGAGCTCTCCACAGAATATCAAAAGGAACTGATTGAACCCCTGAAAAACATCCTCTCCGACGCCTTGGGTTTTGCGGTCTTCTTGGGACTGGTGTTTACAGGTCAACGGCAACTGGCCATTGTCAAGGCCTTTTTGGATGAGGTGGTCTATGGCCTCAGTGACAGCGCCAAGGCCTTTGTGATTATTCTATTTACGGATGTCTTTGTCGGATTCCACTCTCCCCACGGCTGGGAGGTGCTGGTGAATAATACCCTCGAGCACTTTGGCTTTCCTCGCAATGAGGACTTTATCAATATGTTCATCGCCACCTTTCCAGTGATGCTGGATACAGTGTTTAAGTATTGGATTTTCCGTTATCTCAACCAGATTTCCCCTTCGGCAGTGGCCACCTACAAGAATATGAACGAGTAGTTAGGAGCGCATCACTGGCGGGGGAATGGGACAGATCGCGCCCTTTAGGGGTTGTGGGGGCGATCGCCAGTCGGATAGGAGGCCTTGTAATTCCTGTTTAAGAATGTGTAACTGGTAGCCAATTTCTCCTCTAACTTTTCCTTGATGGGGTCACAGGGAATCTCACCGCGATCGTCTACCTCAAGAAAGGCCTTGATCTCCCTCAGAGTAAGACCAAGGGACTGGGCAGTTTGATAAAGCTCAGGCGAGCAAAGAAACGATAGCCACCACGGGTTCTGCCAACGGCAACAGCTCTAACTCCTCATAGTAGCGAATCCTCTTGACGGTGACACTGCTGCTGTATTCATGGCAGTTCTGCCAAGATCAGCGAGTAAGAGATTTTAGAAAGGAGGAGCTTCTCTCCCGAATTTTCTGCTATCGAGAGGCCAGAGACTACTTTCAGAAATTTAGGAATCTGCGCTATAATGACAAAGCTACGCGGATGTGGCGGAATTGGTATACGCGCACGTTTGAGGGGCGTGTGGCTTTGCCTTGCGAGTTCGAGTCTCGCCATCCGCATTGGGTTTTCCCCAAAAGAGCATCTAGGAGGGGGGCGATCGCCCCCGTGGCATTGCCAATCCAGGCCACAGTGAAGGCAAGGTCTCTAAAGGGAAAGCTCGCCATCGGCAGCATTTTGGCGATACAGTGATTAAAGAGCAGGAGACAAAAAAATCAATCCGCCCAGAAGACTTTTTCCTGCCTGGTTATGGATGCATGTCCTTGAGCGAGTCCACCACTGACTGTCTGCACCTTTCGGGAATGCGTTACTACGGCTATACGGGCGCTCTCCCAGAGGAACAAATTCTTGGCCAGTGGTTTGAGATTGATATTAGACTTTGGTTTGATATGGCACCCGCCGCCGCCAGCGATCGCTTGGAGGACACCCTTGACTATCGCCCTCTTTTGCAAGCCATTGAGCAGTTAATGCAGCAGCAGCGCTTTCAGTTAATCGAGACCCTAGCGGCAGCCATTATCAGCCTTTGCCTTGCACCGCCCCAAGTGCAGCGGGCTGCTGTGCGTGTGACAAAGCTCGCCCCGCCCGTGCCCAACTTTACGGGTCAAATTAGCGTCGAAATGGTACGCCCCCATGCCGAATCGCCTTAGCCAGTGCCAAAGTCTCTATCTGCGCAAGCACGCCGAAAACCCCATTGACTGGTGGCCGTGGTGTGATGAAGCCCTGGCCAAAGCCGCTGCGGAGGATCGGGTGATTTTTCTCTCGATTGGCTATTCCAGTTGCCACTGGTGCACTGTGATGGAGGGGGAAGCCTTCTCGGATCTGGAGATTGCCGCCTATCTCAATGCCTATTTCCTGCCGATTAAGGTGGATCGCGAGGAGCGGCCCGATATTGACAGCATCTATATGCAGGCGTTGCAACTGATGACGGGTCAAGGGGGCTGGCCGCTGAATATCTTTCTTACCCCTCAGGATCGCCGTCCCTTTTATGGGGGAACCTACTTTCCGGTGCAGCCGCGCTATGGCCGCCCGGGGTTTTTGCAGGTGTTGCAGGCGGTGCGTCGCTTCTATGACCAAGAAAAAGAGAAGCTCACTGCTCACCAGGCCACCCTGTGGCAGTATCTGGCACCCCCCACCGCGACGGGAAAGGCCGTCCCCCTGACTGAAGAACTGCTAAGGGCAGGGATTGATCAAGTGACGCCGATTTTGCGCGATCGCCCCCAAGGCACCTGCTTCCCCATGATGCCCTATGCCCAAATGCTCCTACAGGGGCTGGCTTTAAGTCCGAATCCCCCAGAACTGTTGCACCTGTGTCGGCGGCGGGGACACCACCTCTTGCAGGGGGGCATCTATGACCACGTTGGCGGTGGTTGGCATCGCTACACCGTGGATCCCCAGTGGACAGTGCCCCACTTTGAAAAAATGCTCTACGACAATGGCCAGATTGTGACCTACTTAGCGCGGCTGTGGCAGCAGGGCGATCGCTTTCCCCAGATTCCCGCTGCAATTGCCCAAACAATTCAATGGCTGGATCGCGAAATGACCGCCCCTGAGGGGTACTTCTATGCAGCTCAGGATGCTGATAGCTTTGTCAATGCCAATGACCCCGAACCCGAGGAGGGCGCCTTTTATTGCTGGCAGTACGCGGAGCTAGAGCAGACCCTCACCCCAACGGAATTGAGACAACTGCAAGCCCACTTTGACCTCTCTGCCAGTGGCAACTTCGAGGGCAAGATTGTGCTCAAGCAAGTGCGCCCTCCAGAGGATCCTCAGGCGCTGGGGCCGATTCTGCGCAAACTCTTTGCCCGCCGCTATGGTGCCGATACGCCCATGGATCAGCCCTTTCCCGTGGCCACTGATAACGCAACTGCCAAAGGGCGGGCTTGGCCAGGACGAATTCCCCCTGTCACCGATACAAAAATGATTTTGGCTTGGAATAGCCTGATGATTACTGGCTTAGCGACGGCAGCCCAAGTCTGGAGAGAGCACACCTACTGGCAGCGAGCAGCTAAAGCGGCTCAATGGCTCCACGATCATCAGTATCAACAGAGCAAACTCTATCGCCTCAATTATGGGGGCACCGTGGCGGAGGTAGCTCAGGCCGAGGATTATGCCTACTGGATCCAAGCTCTCCTTGCCCTGCATCAAGCCAGTTTAGCCGTGGGGGAGGCGGCGCAGCCGTGGTTGGCGTTGGCCACCCAGTATCAAACCCTGTTTGATCAGGAATTGGGGGCAAAGGATGGGGGCTACTACAATGCACCAGAGCGAGCTGATTTGATTGTGCGCCAGCGGGAAGGTCTAGATAATGCCACACCTTCTGCCAATGGGGTGGCGATCGCCAACTTGGTTCAACTCTTTTTGCTCACAGAAAATCCTACCTACCTCGAACAGGCAGAAAAGGGACTGCGCTTTTTTAGCCAATTCATGCGGGAGGCCCCCCAAAGCTGTCCCAGCTTATTGGCAGCATTACAGTGGTATCTTCACCCTGTCTGTGTCCAACTTCGTTCTGATCAGGCAGCCTCCCTCTGGGATCGCTATTTACCAACCGCCGTGCTCAAAGTTCGCGATGACCTAGAGCCTATGGCCTTGGTCTGTGAAGGCTGGCGCTGCCGTGAACCGGCGCTGACCGCCGCTCAACTCGAACAACAACTAGATAGTCTATTTCCGGTAGTCACCGATGAGTGAATCCTTACGGCACACCCCTCTCTATCCCCTGCATCAGGAAGCACGGTTTACCACCTTTGGCAACTGGGAAATGCCCCTGCACTACAGTAGCATTTTGCAGGAACACCAAGCGGTGCGGCAGCAGGTAGGGATGTTTGATATTTCCCATATGGGCAAGTTTGTGTTGCGGGGCGATGGGGTGGTAGCCGCGCTGCAAAACTTGGTGCCCACAAATCTGAGCCAGGTCCAGCCCGGTCAAGCCAAGTATACGGTTCTTCTCAATGCCGCCGGGGGGATTGTGGATGATCTCATTCTCTACATTGACGAGGGTCAAGTGCGCTGTATTGTCAATGCAGCCACAACCTCTAAGGATTGGGATTGGTTTCAAACGCATTTACCGGCCGGTATTGAGCTAATCGATGAGTCGGCGACCCAGGTGCTGATTGCTCTTCAAGGGCCGGCGGCAACGGCAACGCTGTCTCCCCTGTGCGATCGCCCCCTAGGGGCGATCAAGGCCTATCGCCATACTCAAGTCAACCTACTGGGACAGCCCGCTTGGATCGCACGCACCGGCTACACGGGCGAAGATGGTTGGGAAATGCTTGTCCCCGCCGAAGTGGGGCAACAGTTGTGGCAAACCCTGTTGGCGGCAGGTGTTACTCCCTGTGGGTTGGGGGCGCGGGATACGCTGCGGCTGGAGGCAGCCATGCTCCTCTACGGCCAGGATATGGATGAGCAAACCACCCCCCTAGAGGCGGGTCTCGATGGGTTAATTGATTGGCAAAAGCCCGATTTTGTGGGTCGTGCTGCCCTTTTAGCGCAAAAGCAGCGGGGCATTGAGCGGCAATTGGTGGGGTTAGAACTACTGGGCAAAGGCATTGCTCGCCACGGCTACCCAATCTATGCAGGAGCCCAGGCTGTGGGGGAGGTTACCAGTGGCACCCTATCGCCCACGTTGGGGAAGGCGATCGCCCTTGGCTATGTCTTTCCAGAGTTTGCCCACATAGGTCGTGAACTGGCGGTGCAGGTGCGCGATCGCTGGGTGCCAGCAGTGGTGGTGCCTCGCCCCTTTTATCGCCGGTCGCGGTCAACCGCTAAAATTTAATCTATCCATGCTGAAACGTCATTCATACTGGAATCATGCTGGAAACTTGCCCACGCTGTGGCGCCCGTTTAGGGAAACCCTTATCCTCTGGCCGCCAAGTGTGTAGCGCCTGCGGCTGGAGTACAGTTGTGGTTGAGCGATCGTCTCCAGCACCGCCAACGGGATTACCGCTGCTGTTGAATCAGATGGGGCGGTTGATCAAGCGTTTTTTCCAGTATTTGGGGGTGCAACTGCAGCTATGGTGGCGATCGCTGACCTGCCGTTCTCAGCAGCAACAACCTCGCCGGAATCTATGGGAGAGCTTGGTGAGAAAACTGCAACACCTTGAAGAGAAAATTCCCAGCGGTGATCCCAACATAGAGTGGCTGACTCCCGAAGAGGCATTTCAACTCCTAGGGGGAGACCTAAACAATCCCCACTCCAAGGTGAGCAGCCTCGATGGCAAACGGCGGATTGGCTTATCTGCTTTTCGGCGACTGGTGAATACTGCCGAGTATGCGGATTTTGGTTTCCAGTATTCCAGCGATCGCCACGTCAAAAATTTACCCTATCTACGCCCTCTGTCTCGTCAACCCTAGGGCGATCGCAAGCTGAGAATGATTTGCCACTCCGATTCAGTAACCGGTTGGACCGAAAGACGGCAGCCCTTTTGCAGCAGCAGCATCCCTTCAAGGCCACGGATTTGCCGCAGTTCCGGCAGCGTAATTGGGGGCAAAAAGTCACGGCGATATTGGATATCCACCATAAACCAGCGGGGATTGTCAGGGGTGCTTTTGGGGTCAAAGTAGCGACTGTCAGGGTTCCAAGCAAAGTGATCGGGATAGGCGGGCCTGACAACTTCAGCAATGCCCATGATTGCCGGTGGGTTGGCATTACTGTGGTAGAAAAGCACGCGATCGCCCACTTGCATACAATCGCGCATCAAATTGCGAGCTTGGTAGTTGCGTACCCCTTCCCAACAGGTGGTTTGTTGTGGAGCCGCCTTCAAATCCTCCCAGGAAAAAACGCTTGGTTCCGACTTCAGTAACCAAATGCCTGCCATCAAAGAGTCTCTAACTGGAGGTTTAGCGGTCTGTTGTGCCCAAACTACAGCGTAGCAAATCCGCTACCGTCCCACAGTAGGGAGTTAGCCCCAAGGCTTGAGGATTGAGCACCGTTTCGTAGGTAAAGTTGCGGTAGTTCAAGCAGAAATAATCCCAAGGGGACATCTGCACCCGAAAGACCCGCACAAGGAAGTTGATCACTGGCAAGGTCAAGGGGATTTGGCCATAGATGCGGAGCTTGGCAGCGGCACACAACTGCGCCAGCATCTCATTGACGGTCATTGGCGGGTTACCCAGAGCCACGCGGCGCGGTACTGGATACTCCGGATGCTGCAATAGGTAAAGAACCACTTGGGCAATATCGCGGGCATGGATAAAGTGAAAACTGGCATCGGCGCGGAAAAAGCGAGCCAGCCACAACCACTTGAGGACTTCCCCCATGCCTGCGGTGATAAAGGAAGGACGCTTGCCATCGGGGCCACCGCCAAAAACCATCGTTGGAAAAAGTTCAATCAGGCGATCGGCCACAGGCAACTCCTCAATGGCATGAAGACAGGCATACTTTGAGCGAATATAGTCAGTGCCTAGGGTACCTGCCTCCGGCAGCGGTTGCATCTGATGATTGAGAATACTGGCTGTTGAAAAATAAAATACCCGCTGGCAGCGCTGTGGATCCAGTTGCCTGAGAAGCTGGCAGGTTTGCTCGTAGTTAATGGCAAAGACATTGCTCCCCCCCCAGGCGGTTGCCGTCAGGATGGCCACATCAAAGGTGGGTAGCAGCGGTTCCAATGGCGTTAGATCCATCAGATCTGCCTGAACCAGATTCACCCCCGATCGCTGGCAAGGATCAATATGTAGGCGTGAAGAATCCCGCACCAGCAAAAACAATTCATGATCCGTCTGTTGGATCAGGGCCTCAGAAATGTATTGACCAATGCAGCCAGTGGCACCTGTGATTAGAATTCGCATTAGGCGAGGGACTTCACCAAGTCAAAGAGAAAGGCCACATTTTCCTCAGGGGTACCTTGAAGAACGCCGTGGCCAAGGTTAAAGATATATTTTCCCTTGCGACCCGCCTCAATTATGGCCAAAGACCGCTCTTTAAGTACTGGCTGCGGGGCAAAGAGGATCACAGGGTCTAAATTTCCCTGCAGACCAACACGAGGGGGGAACTGCTGACGAATGGTGCCAATATCAACAGTCCAGTCGAGGCTGACAATGTCTACTCCCGTTGCTGCCATGCGATCCACAATTGCGGCACTGCCATTGATGTAGAGGATGATGGGCACATCGGGGTAGACCGCTTTGACCTGCTGGATCACCCGCTTTTGGTAGGGAAACGCAAAGGTGTTGTAGTCCTGACGGCTGAGTTGACCTGCCCAGGAATCAAAAAGTTGCACCACTTGGGCGCCGCAGTCAATTTGATAGCAGAGGTAGTCAGCAATGGCCGTGGCCAAATGGTTCAGAAATTTGTGGAGCAGGTCTGGCTCGTGGTAGGCCATGGCTTTAATTTGGATGTAGTCCTTGGAGCTTTTGCCCTCAATGGCATAGGCCGCAAGGGTCCAGGGGGCACCGGCAAACCCCAGTACTGCGGCGCGATCGCCAACTTCTTGGCGCAGTGTGGCCAGAATTGGACGAATAAAAGGACAGGCCGCCTCCGGCTCCAAGGGATGGAGTTGTTGCACCTGCTCTAGGGTGCGGATGGGCGGGTCAATCATTGGCCCTTTACTTTCAACAATGTCAAAGGGAATGCCGATGCCGGGTAAGGGCGTGAGAATATCCGAAAAGAGAATCACACCATCAGGCGCAAAGGCGCGGAAAGGCTGGAGCGATATCTCAATGGCGAGTTCCGGAATTTCCGATCGCTCGCGAAACGAGGGATAGCGATCGCGCAGGTCACGATAGACCTTCATGTAGCGCCCAGCTTGCCGCATCAACCAAATGGGAGGACGCTCAACGCTTTCACCACGGGCAGCACGCAAAAGTAAAGGGGTGGTCATCCTAAAACTGAGAATATCCAAGGGTTTTCAATCCCTCTGCCGGGATCGCTCAGCAACGCCCATGAAGACTTGCCGGCGATTGTCAGAGTTTAACCTTACAATCATACCCTAGGGGGCGATCGCACACCAGTGCTACCTCACTTGTTGTTAAATTGATCCTATGAACGATCAATTACTTGAACAGTTTGTAGAGCTGATTCGTTGCCAAACTGGCATCAGTATTCGCCCCCAAGACAAACCCTACCTAAGCCGTAAGCTCCTGAATCGCTGTCGTGCTCTCAATTATCAGCATCCCAGCGAGTATCTCGCCCTCTTAGCCAAGCCCCAGTTCACCCATAGTCAACAGGAATGGAAACAATTAGCAGATCTCATTACCACCGGTGAGAGCTATTTTTTTCGAGATCAAGGTCAGATCAAACTCTTGCGGGAACGTTTACTGCCCGATCTAATTGCCCGTCATCAGCAGGATCGGACATTGCGGCTTGTCAGTGCTGGCTGTTCCACAGGGGAGGAGGTTTATTCCTTAGCTATTTTACTTAAGGAACTCCTGCCAAATCCCACTGACTGGCAATTAAGCATTGTCGGATATGACCTCAGTCAAGCGGCAATCTCCAAAGCGCAGGCAGGCATCTATGGTCATTGGTCTTTTCGGGGAATAGATCCGAGCCTGCAAGCTCGGTACTTTCGGGAGACTGGTCGAGGGTGGAAAGTGGTACCTTCCCTACGTCAATGGGTACATTTCCGCTGCCTTAACCTGCTGAATGTTGCAGAGTATGATCTACCCCCTGGCAGCGTGGATCTGATTGTCTGCCGTAATGTCCTTATCTACTTGGACAGTGCTGCTATTCAGCAGATCCTGGGGGCTTTTGTCTCACTATTGCGCGCTGATGGCTATTTGCTCACCGGACACACAGAACTGCAAGGACAGGACCTCGGGCCGCTGCAAGTCCTGAGTTTTCCAGAGTCAGTCGTTTATCAATTAAGTCGCCATCCACTGAGTGAAAAAAAATGATTCAACGCTCAACGGTGCTTTTAGAACGCTTGGCTCCCTACAGTTGCTCTGTCCAGTTGCAAACGGACGCCAGTTGTGATCTATGCTACGGCGATGATGGTCATGGAATTGACCCAGAAGTCATTTTACAGCAGATTGAGAGTCGCAAATATCTTTGGCAACAGTTTTATCCGACCATTCCTTCCCTGGAAGCCATCCCTTGCCTGCATGCAGGGGCCTTAGATGCAATCCACCACGAAGCTACCCTGCATCATCTCAAGACTTGGGTCACGGGTGACAGAACTATTGCTGACATTGCTGAGGGAACTTACAAAGACTCTTTAGCTTTAGCATCCCTCTATATGCACTGGGTTAAGGATGGTCTGCTAGGATTTGTGACCACAGCGGCCACTTGTGTCAAGTCGCCTGTTGTTTTAACGGTGGACGACAGTCCGATTGTACAGGCCATGATTCGCCGTGCCCTTAGCGATCGCTATGAAGTCATCAGTGCTACAAATGCGCTAGATGCCCTCTCTTTATTAGATGATCACAATGTTTCCCTGATTATCTTAGATGTGACCATGCCAGAAATGGATGGCTTTGATTTTTGCCGCACAATTCGCAAAATTGAGAAGTTTAAGCACATTCCAGTTATCATGCTGACAGCTAAGGATGGCCTCATTGACCGCGCCAGGGGCCACATGGCTGGTACCAATGCCTATCTCACGAAGCCTGTAGACCGCGAGTTGCTCCTCAGTACAATTGAGAAACTTATTTAACTACCATGCCATGGACTATTTGCAACTAACAACTGCTGGGTTAAAGTGCCTGCTCCCCTTATCCACAGTTGAGGAAATTTTTAGTCTCCCAGAACTTACGGTTATCCCAGAGGCACCTAACGATATTCTTGGAGTCCTCAACCTGCGGGGGGATCTCATTCCCATCATGCATCTAAGCTGTCGCCTAGGGATCACGCCACCTCAGTGTCGAGAGACTGACGTTGTAATTGTGCTGAGAGCAACGGGGTTACGCGTGGGGGTGGTTGTTCATCAAGTGGAAGTGTAATTTTAGGGAGCACTGTTGAACTGCGCCAAGAGCCTGACTACGGTCATCCTGGTCTCCTCAATACTGCGTTTGTAGCAGGCCTCGCTCAAGTGGCTGAGGAGGTGTTGATTTTAATCAATGTTGACACCCTCATTCGCGCACCAGTGGAGGTGGCAAGACTCACATCCGAAGGAATTTCAGCAGAACTAGAACACTATCCCAGCTACGACTTCTACGACCGCTATTGGCCAACGGCAACCTTGGTTCAGCGAGCACTCCTGCGGCAACGGCAACAGGCTCTATGTCACCAGGTAGCATTCCAAGAGCCTCTAGGGGGAACATTGACGGCAGCGGTCTTTGCACTGGAGGGAGAACAGTTTGCCATTCCACTGGGGGAGATTCAGCAATTTATTGAAGTTAACCATCTTGTTCCAGCCCCAAAAGCACCAAGCTTCATTGCCGGCCATGTCTCTCTTCAGAATGAAGTTATTTCCCTACTCGATCTGCGAGAGCTACTGCGGCTACCCCAATCACCCGCCCCCCTCAAGAAAGCAGTAGTCCTCAAAGTGAATTCTATGTTGCTAGGGGTTTTAGTGAATGATGTACAGGGAATCATCAGCTATCTCTCCCAGGAGGTTAAGTTAAGCTCTTTTTTGGCAGTTCATGACAGCGGCTATGTTGGTTCTATCATTGAAGAGGGGCGAGTTATCAAATTGCTCAATATCAATCAATTAGTAAACAAATTAATTGTCCCAACCAAGGTGGCTTAGAAAGTAAAATGGACCTATAGTCATACTTGATCTCTTTCTAGTTTTTATGAGGGTTAATCATGCGTATTCGCTATCGACTTTATTTCCTGATTGGCGGCATTGCCCTGTTGAGCTTATCCGCCTTGGGCGCCTATGTCTTTACCTTTAACCGTGCTAAGGATGATTTCCTTATTATTAACGAGGCAGGTCGCGTACGTGGTGGCACCCAACGAATTGTGAAACTGCGCCTTGGAGACAGTAATATCAATAAACTTATTGCTTCCAACGATCGCCGAATTAATGCTTTGATCAATGGTGATGTGGAAATGGGAATTCCCCTGCCAAAGATCCAGAATTCCGCAACTTAATGCTGCAATTGCAATCGCAGTGGCAAAAGCTCAAAGAGCAGCTCCAGCAGCCCAAAGTGAATGTTGATCGCTTGGTTCAAGACAGTGAGGATTTCTTTAAGCTGAGCGATGACACTGTTAAGGCCGCCGAAATGGCTGCTAAAAGATCAAGTAATTTCGTGAGAATGTGTAAAGTCTACTTCAATGACTATTCGGGTGTTTTTAGTTGAAGACT
>NZ_DVDW01000065.1:0-20845 GCF_015296045.1 Thermosynechococcus sp. M3746_W2019_013
ACCGCCCCCTGTCTCATAGGGGTTACCCCATTAATCAATCAGCTCTAGTGGAAAAATGTGCTTTGGTATGAGTTGCATTTCACTGCGTCATGGGGAGGTGTCACGGTATTAACCCTATGAAAATACATCGAAAACTAAGACACCTTCAGCAACAGAGATTGCTTACTGCTGCGCACATGTAGCTAGCAGTACTCCACGCAGCCAGCACGGCTTTCATCCCGACACTCAGCGAGGCTGCGTCAACCGTAAGGCGCAAGGCTTCCTACCCAATCGCTAAAATAGAGCACATAGAGAATGCTCCCAACGCAGTTAGGGGTTATAAATACCTAGTTTTACCCCCTTTGAGGTCTCTCCCTATGCGTCTTTCCACCCTCACCTGGGCGATTGTTGCCAGTATGCTGAGTGCTTTACCTGCCTTTGCTGATTCTGCTGCCATTGGCACGATTCGAGTGAGTCCCGAGTTGCGATCGGCACTGCAATCGGCCCCCAATCCTGGGGCAAGTCCCAATGCCGTCCAGCCTGTAAGTAGTATGGCGGAGATTGAAAACAGCCTAGAGATTTCCCCTGTGCCTGCCCGCCCAGAACCCAGGGTGTACAGGCAGTTTGAGGAACCCCGCAACGGTCGTGGTTTCGGCTTCAAAGTGGGCATCTAGGGGTCAAGGGCAGCACCTCTGGCCGCGTGCAGTTGGCCATTATGTTGCGCCAGTAGGGCTTGGGCAGCAACGGCATCCAGGCCTGTCCAGTGCATGAGCAGGGCACGCTTCACTTGGTAGCCACTGCGCTCGAGAAGCGCCGCTGCCGCTGCGCGATCAATTCCTGTGAGATCAGTGAGAATCCGCAGGGCACGATCCAGAAGTTTACGATTGGTGACGGCCACATCTACCATGCGGTTGCCATAGACTTTGCCCAACTGCACCATCACCCCTGTGGAAATGATATTCAGTGCCATTTTTGTTGCGGTACCCGCCTTCAAGCGGGTGGATCCAGCAAGAAGTTCAGGCCCCACTAACAGGCGAATATCAATGTCAGCCCTGCGCTGCACTTGTTCTACGGGAACGCAGGCCATAAACACAGTCAGCGCCCCCACCCCTTGGGCAGCATCCAGTGCTCCATGGACATAGGGAGTTGTGCCGCCAGCGGTAATGCCAATTACCACATCTTGAGCCGTGATCTGGCGATCGCCCACCACGGCCGCACCGTCTTCGTAGCGATCCTCCAGCCCTTCGGAACTGCGCACCAGGGCTGCGTCACCCCCAGCGAGAATACCTTGAACCAAATGGGGCGGTGTACAAAAGGTGGGTGGACATTCCGCAGCATCCAAAACCCCCAAACGACCACTGGTGCCAGCACCAATGTAAAAAAGCCGTCCCCCTTGGCGGAGGCGGGCTGCTGTGGCACTAATGGTTTGGGCTAAGGCCTCGCGGGCTTGGGCGATCGCCCGCAGGGTCTGGGCATCTTCCCGATTAAAAAGATCAACGAGTTCCAGGGGGGTGAGCTGATCGAGGTTTTGACTGGCGGGATTGATCTGCTCTGTCAAGAGATGGCCACGACTGGGGAGTTCTTGGAGATTTGTCATGGCCGCGCCGAAATTTCTGCCATTTCAATCACAGTGCCGTCGTAGTCCTTCACAAGGAAATTGAGGGGGCGATCGCTCCGCATTTTGTAGCGTAGTTGCCGCCGCTGAATCCGCAACAACAGGAGTTCAAGGCACTCACGGTCAAAGCAGAGATGGCGCTGGCGATTGCGTTCCCCCTTGCTAGCACCCCTAATGACATGGAGTTGGGTATTTTTCTTGAGTTGGTACCACAAACCATCACTGGGACTGGGGCGCTTTGGACTGCTGTAGCTCAGGGCCGAGGGCACATAGAGGGGATCCATCGAGGCCACGCCAAGGGTTTGCTCATAGTTGTAGTAGTAGTGTAGGGGCACATCGGCAATGGGTAAACCCAACTCCTGCTCATAGAACTGTCGTGCGTGCTCTAGATCCGAGACCATGATGGTGTAAACCGTGGGAGCACTGGACAAAAAGAGCCACATTGCCCCTGCATAGCCCATCAGCAGCAGGATCATAATTCCTTGGGTGGAGAATATCCCATCCCAAAGACCATCCAGCCAAGCAAATAGGAGGTGAGGCGTCAACAGCATGCCAATGCTCTAGGAGAGTTTTTTCTATTGTAATGTGGTCAACCGAATTGAGCCGCAATTACTCATCTGCAAAGACATAGTCATAGAGTTCTTCAGGCTGAGGCTCCGGACTTTCCTCGGCAAAGGTCACAGCATCCTCCACAATCCCCTGTACTTTTTGCTCAATCGCCCGCAGGTCTTCGCTAGTGGCGAGTTCTTGCTCCACGAGGTAGGCCCCCAGCTTCTTGATAGGATCCCGCTTCAGCCAAAACTCTTTCTCTTCCTTGGAGCGCAGTTCATCGGGATCCGCAAGGGAGTGACCCCGGAAACGATACGTCAAAGCTTCAATAAGGGTGGGGCCTTCACCGGCACGGGCACGGGCGATCGCCGCCTCAGCTACTGTACGCATCGCCAACACATCCATACCATCTACTTCCTCACCCACCATGCCAAAGACCTTGGCCTTCTTGTAGATTTCTGTTTCCGAACTGGCACGCTCATGGGCCATGCCGATCGCCCACTTGTTATTTTCTACAACGAAGAGAATCGGCAATTTCCAGAGTGATGCCATATTCAAGCACTCAAAGAACTGGCCATTATTGCTGGCCCCATCGCCAAAGAAGCAAGCGGTGACCTGATCAGCTTTGGCATCGCCCATCACTTGACGGCGATACATTGTCTGAAAGGCAGCCCCCATAGCCACAGGAATCCCTTCAGCAACAAAGGCAAAGCCCCCCAAGAAATTATGCTTGGCAGAAAACAGGTGCATTGAGCCGCCGCGGCCTTTGCTACACCCTGTGGCCTTGCCAAAGAGTTCAGCCATCACTTCACGGGCAGGCACACCGGCACTCAGGGCATGGACGTGATCGCGATAGGTACTGCAGACGTAGTCATCGGGACGCAAGGCCTTGATCACGCCCGTAGAGACAGCTTCTTGACCGTTGTAGAGGTGCACAAAGCCAAACATCCGCCCCCGATAGTACATTTCGGCACACTTATCTTCAAAGGTGCGCCCCAGTACCATATCCTCATAGAGCATTAACCCCTGCTCACGGGTAATGGTCGTTTGGGGAATGGACAAAGAGGGCAGACTACGCTCTTGAACCATAGCAGGCAGTGATTAACTGAGGGTAAACGCCATACCAACAGGGCAAGCTGCCCTTGGCACCCCACTATTGTACTCAAATTACAGCCTTTTTCTTAAATAGGGGAGTAACAAGGGAATTCCAGCCTTTCCTAATCACAGTAATAGGTATTCCTGCCCCTTGCCGGTTGGCTCACAAGTCCCGTAGATCGCAGTGCTAGAGAAATCGCCAAGGCTCTTGGTTGCGGCAGCTCCAAAGAAACTCCAAAGAAAGGTGAGCTATGGGCAGCAGCCATCAATCCAGATCGTGCCATGGGCTTTCTAGGATGCAACTGGCCCGTCTCCCGTTTCCGCCGCTGCAATGAGCGCTTCCAGGTCTTCTGGCGGTTCCTGGTCGGGAATCGCAGTCAAAATTGCAGCGATGCTCATTCAGGTATCCCCAATTGCATCAGCAACTAACTTCCCAGCAGGAAGGCAACGAGGAACAAGCCATAGAGCAAACCAAACTTCAGGGCATTGAGCATTTCGCCAAAGAGGGTTTGCCGCAGTTTCCAGCGATCGCCATAGAACACAGCACTAATCACTTCGGCAACGATCGCCACGATGGTCGAGGCAACAATATCTAAATAGCCCAGTTGACCCGCACTAGAGGAAATTGCCAAGCCCAAGAACACCCCAAAAAGAAAGGCAATACTCAGTGTCGCTAGCCGTCGCCACGGATTTTTTAACTGCTCCTGAATCCCAGCGCCCAGACGATCGAGCAGGGTATTAAGACGGGTTCGCTGCATATACTCAAGACTGGCAAAGGTTGCTAGAGTGGGCAGAGAGTGAATGCTTGCCAGTATATGTTAAGTCGTGTTGCCGATGCGGTGTATTGGTTAAATCGCTACATTGAGCGGGCAGAGAATATTGCTCGTTTTGTTGATGTCAACTTGAATATGCTGCTAGATCTGCCCACGAGTCTTTCCAGTCAATGGGATCCCCTCGTGTTAACAACGGGGGATTTGCCCTTTTTTCAGAAGCACTACGGCACTGCTACGGCTGAAAATGTGATTCAGTTCCTCACCTTTGACACCACCTACCCCAACTCCATCATCTCGTGTTTGCGGGCGGCACGGGAGAATGCCACATCCATTCGCGAGGTGATTTCCTCAGAAATGTGGCAGCAGGTGAATGCCTTCTACACAATGGTGCGCGAGGCGGCTAAAGCCCCTGAGGGCTTAGAGATTGCCAGCTTTTTGGCACAAGTGAAACAGGCCAGTCACCTTTTTGCTGGCGTGATGGACAGCACTATGAGCCACAATGAAGCGTGGCACTTTGGCCAAATGGGACGGTTACTGGAGCGAGCCGATAAAACCTCGCGGATTCTCGATGTGAAATACTATTTGCTGTTGCCCTCGGTGGAAGATGTGGGCACGCCCATTGATGAGTTGGGCTGGATTGCGCTCCTGAAATCTGCCAGTGCCTATGAGATGTACCGTAAACGCCGTTCCCATCGGATTACACCCGCAGGGGTAGCAGAGTTTTTGATTCTCGATGACGAGTTTCCGCGTGCGATTCGCTTTTGTCTGTTGCAGGTGGAAAAATCCCTCTACAGGATTACAGGGACTCCCTTGGGGAGTTGGCACCAGCCTGTGGAACGCCAACTGGGACGCCTGCGATCGCAACTGGACTATTTGACAATTGATGAAATTATTAGTCAAGGCATGCACGAGTTCCTCGATTACTTGCAGCAGCAAATGAATGAGGTGGATACGCAAATTTTTCAAACGTTCTTTACCTTAGAGCCTGTGAAAGCCCGTTAGTGTGAGAATTCCCTTGGGTCTAGGTGGCCGTATGGGTTCCTGGGCGATCGCCCCCCTGATCCAAGCACTGACAAACTGACGTTGGAGAATTTCCTAGGGTTAATGGTGGGCTTGGTGCTGCTTGAGGTATTGGCGCCCGTTTTGAATCACCGCTAGCATTTCCTTGAGTTGCCGTTCCATTTCCGCAAGGGTGCGATCGGCATAGGCGTCCGCTTCTTGTTGTCGCTCCTGACATTCATGGCGGGTCAGTTGGCGCAGATGGGCTAGTTCTTTTTCTGTATTTTGCCGTAGCAGATTGATTTCCTCGAGCGCGCGCTGGCGCATCAATTCCACCTCTTGCTGCACCTGCTGGCGAATTTTCTGAGCTTCTAGTTCTGCCTGCTGGCGAATCCGCAGTTCATCAGTTATTTGGGCAGCACGTTGCTCTGCGGCGCGAAGAATTTCTTGGGCGCGGTGCTGGGCGCGCTCGATGATCTTATCACGCTGATTGAGAATCTGTTGCGCGGCCTTCACTGATTCGGGGATCGCCTGTTCAATGTGGGCAAGCTGGTTAAGGAGCTGCTCTTCATCAATGAGTTTGCGCCCTGTCAGCGGAATCTTCGTTCCTTCAAGAATCAGGAGTTCTTCCAGTTTTTGTAGTTGTTGCAGGAGTTGCAGCGCAGGAGCAGGGACATCAAGGGCTTCTTTTACTCCGGCGGTCGTTGAGATGGGATTGGTGTTTGAGTAAAGCATGCTTCTAAATCCTTTGCAACACTGGCTGGTACAAGATGACGAACATTACCGCCAAATCGGGCAATTTCTTTTACTAAGCTACTACTTAAGAAACTATACTCATTGGACGTGGTGAGGAACACAGTCTCAATCTCTGGCCAAAGGCTTTTATTGGTGTGGGACATCTGAAGCTCGTATTCAAAGTCCGACAGAACCCGTAGCCCCCGCAGAAGAACCTTTGCCTCTTGGGATCGCGCGTACTCAACGGTCAGGCCATCAAACGTATCCACCCGCACATTTTTTAAGTGGCTGGTAGCCGCCTGTACTTGCTTGATCCGTTGGCTGACGCTAAAGAGGGCTTTTTTCTGAGGGTTGTGGGCGATCGCCACAATGACCTCGCTAAAGAGACGAGCGCCCCGCTCAATAATATCCAAGTGGCCTAGGGTAATGGGATCAAAACTTCCGGGATAAACAGCAAGCATAGGCGGTTCAATAAGGAGATGAAAGGTTAAACAGCATCAAGGGTAAGACGATCATCGCTGATTTCTCGGAACAGCGCATGCCATCGCTGGATCAGCAGACCATCGGCGATCGCCCTAGAAATTCTCTGAAAAGGACAGTATCTTTGCTAATCAACCCTGGAAGCAAGAGCGATAAATGATCCCCACCCGCCTACAGACATGGAGCTGCTGCAATCAATAAAATTGATGTAAAGAATTGTAATCAGAATATAAAAAAACAAATAATTGTTACAGGCCTATAAGCAATATTTGTGGCCTTGGCTCCCAAGTTCAGACTCAATGTGTAAATTTGTAAATGGTTTATTAAATTTTACGGTGCCACGTAGTGGCTATGCTGCAGGGCATTTACACAAAAAACTATTTGTATCCCTGAATACTTGACGATATCAGATTTCAGACCTTATAAAAGAAGCATACTTCATCCAATGGAGTTGGGTTTTCCTTCAATTTAAGCTTAGCTTAAGTTAACTTCAATGCCTTAGGTTTACTTGTAAACCTGAAGTGGCTGGCATTTCCCTGAGGGTAGCAATTATTTTTTAAAGATATTTTTTAATTTCTACTAATTTTTACTCCCCTAACCTCTGGATTTGTTAGGATAGGTACTATGTATTCATCATTCACTTACCCCTTGCACACCTGAAACCATGTTCATGTCACCTGCGTCTTTGCTTTTCGTTCCTCTGTACTGTCCTGACTTTGAGGGTTCCTGCTATGCAAATTTCTCCCATGACTCGGTACTATGTGCGGCGCTTACTAGCAGAGCATCCTGCGATTCTCTCCTATGGGGGTTGCGATCGCTCTCCACGCAAGATCAATAATGAGGAGGATCTAGATCGCTACATCAACTTCAACCACTTAACATATCCACAGCTTAATCAATTAGAATTTCTTATCAATTTGCATCAAAAAATAAAAGCTAGTGACCCGCATCAAACCCTTCAGCTACAACACATTGAGCAAAGAATTTTTGATCTCGTGGGTCTTGACCTGCCAGTGTCCCAGAATGCGATTACAGAGCTGTTATCCTTCTTTAGCGAACTGGCTAACACAGACAACAAACGTCCTGCTCCTCCCGCCAACCAAGAAGCCACCACGCTCTCCGAATACTATGAGCTCTTTCGACGCATTACAGAAGTGGCAGTGCGCTACCTAGGGAAAATGATTGTCACCAACTATTGGTTGCTGACCCGTCCCCGTGAAAGCTGGCTGGCAAAAATTCAAGTGGAGCAGTTCCACAACCGTGACTTTAGACCCTGTGACCAGCTGCTCACTAACCAGGAGGCAGAAACCCTGAAACAGTGGATTCATAATTTCATTCAGCATTGCTGTCGGGTGCTGCCAATTCTTCCTCGCCTTCTTTTAGAAGCGGGGATTCCTTGCTACTTGTTCTACAATCTGGTTCATTGATAGCAGCAATTATCTGAGGGATTCCCCTCGAAAGAGGTCAAAGGGTTCTAAAAGTCTTTGCAGTACAGTTGCCAAGTTTGCATTTAGCGTTTGGGGAGTGTCATAGACAAAACGCTGACGACTGGGAACTTCAATGGGTAGAAGTGCCCGCTGGCTTGGGTGCTCCTGCTGAATAACAAGGATTTGATTGCGCCGCTTACTGGCAAGGGCGTAGCCTAATTCCAGGGCAATCAGGGTGGGCAAGTGGCCATTTTCAACTGCTGTACCATCGGCAATAAACAGGAGCGAGCGACGCAATTGGCTGATCACAGGACTATCGAGATGCAGAGGGGCAGTGGCTGAGCGTGGACTTTCGACCAGTGCTAAGGGGAAGCGGCTGGGGGTATTGGCCACAAATGCTTTGAGAGCTGTGCGAATCTCGTCACTACTGGAGCTATCTGCGGCACTGAAAAAGAGAATCGGTTCTAAGTAAGCCTGGCGATCGCTCTTGATGAAGTAGATTTCATGACTGAGAATATCAATGTTAGCGATCGTATAGCTACCACTGCCCTCAATATAAAATTCCACCGTTTCGCCGAGGCGATAGCGTTGAAACCACTCCGAACGCTGGACTGTTTCCAAGTCATCAAGAAAGTCAGCCCGCAGGGCCGTTTTCAGTAGGCTACTCTTGTTGAGCCGTAAATCGTGGGGGCGTTGCTCGAGCTGTTCGAGGGGTTCATACTGCGGTAGGTACCATGCCCGCAGCACAATAATCGCCATTCAATCCTTCCACCTAGATACTGCCAATTATGTTAGAGCATAAAGTGAAGTCCTACGGGCGCAGGAGATAGCCAATGACAGCAAAATTACTGCTAGTGGATGATGAACCAGGGGTACGCGAGGCAGTGACAGCCTATTTAGAGGACAGTGGCTTTGAGGTGACAGCAGTGGCCAATGGCCAAGCTGCCCTAGAGTACCTAGAAACCAATGTACCCGACCTGATGATTACGGACATTATGATGCCGCACATGGATGGCTATGCCTTCTTGGAAAAGGTGCGCCAACAGCCCCATCTCAACCATATTCCCGTCATCTTCCTCACAGCGCGGGGCATGACGCGCGATCGCATCCAAGGCTATGATGCTGGCTGTGATGCTTACCTGGCCAAACCCTTTGACCCCGAGGAACTGGTGGCCATTATTAAAAATCTGCTGCGCCGGCAAGCGGCTGCCCGGGATGAGGCAGAACCCAATCTGGCTAACCTAGCCCAACAAATTGCTGAACTGCGGGCAATGCTCCTCCAACGGGGCAAAGGCTATCCTACTGCTCCCCCGATTCAACTGGAGCTCACCCCCCGTGAAGCCAGTGTCCTGCAACTGGTGGTTAAGGGTCTGATGAATAAGGAAATTGCTAGCCAACTAAATACCAGTGTTCGCAATATTGAAAAGTACGTCAGTCGCCTTTTTGTGAAAACGGGTACTAGTAGCCGCACAGAACTCGTGCGCTTTGCCCTTGAACATGGCCTAGCTGACTAGGAGAGGCTAGGGTGGATCATTTTGCCAGAACCAGTCGGCAATGCCGGGTTTGGCTTTTTCGGTTGCTGTCGGATTCAGGAGGATAATTGCTTGGCGCAGGTTGGGGGAAAGCCGTCGCTGTACCCGTTGGGGAATGCCATCCCCAAAATAAACATGACCCCGCCCGGTCAGCACCACAATCAGGCGATCGGGATGCTGCTGATGATGTTTAGCAACGACTTTGGCCATGGTTTCATCCCAAAGGACTTGGGCTTGGTAAAAGAAGTCAAAATTCATACTGTGGCTTACCCCTTCATGGGCAGCAATAAAAATCTCCTGCAGGCGATCGCGATAGGCGGTGTTACTCAAGTCAATATCTGCCAGGGGCGGAATATAGCGAAAATCCTCTTCCCCTAGGCTCTCTAGGCCTTGGCGTGCCACTTGGCGAGTGACTTCGGTGGGTGTATTCAAGGCAATTAGGGGAATCTGCTGCTCCTTGGCAAAGCGAAAAATCGGTGCATACAGCGACCAAGGAAAGCCCCAGCGCTGGGCATATTGGGTTTGCGCCAGCAATTCCATCTCTGTGATTTCACCGCCAATGTAGGCATCCAGGGCGGCTTGAAAAGGACGCTGAATCATTTCTAGGGCGATCGCCAGGGGGCGCCGCCGCTGCAATTCCTGCAAAATCAACAACTGTGCCGCATGATCAGCAACGCTGTCATGGGTTTCACCGAGGTAGAGGATGTGCTGCCGCTGCCACTCCCCATAGGCTCGCTGTAGGGTGACTGCTTCGGTGCCTCGCCACACCTGCTGCGCTTTGCCGCTGGGGGTTCCTGCGAAAAAGAGGGCGATCGCCAGAGTGAAGACTAAAGGCTGCCAGGGAGGGAGCGATCGCCACTGCCACAACCGCTGTCCAAGGGGGGATGCCAAACGGTAAAATATCTGCCAAGATCGAGATAGAGTCGTTGACAGTATAGTGACGACAATTCTCTTCTGGGCGTTCCCCATTGGGTTCAACCCTGTTATCCAACGCTGAAACAACTATGCACTCTCCCTATCCAGTTGAAGTCAGTGAATCTGCTCCCAGTGACGTTGAGGCGACACACCTTGAACTGAATGGTAACGCACTGGTGAAAGCAGACACGAGTAAAACGGATTTAGTGAAGGCAGAAGTTCGCTTGAGTGACCCCCGTGCTGAGGCCCTACGGCAAATGCTGGAACGCCATCGCGGGACGCGTCAGTTGATTATTCTCCAAGACTTTCCTGACCCAGATGCCCTCTCGTCGGCATGGACCTATAAGCTGATTGCTGAGCAATTTGAGATTCAGTGCGATATTGCCTACGCCGGTGCCCTCAGCCATCAGGAGAATATTACCCTAGCGCGGCTGACGGGGATGCCCCTAGTGCGCTGGTCTGTGCAGGGAACTAAAAATAAAGAGCAGCGGGACTGTAGCTGCTACCAGGGCTATGTCCTCATTGATAACCAAGGCACCACCAGCCAATTGCTCCCTCTGGTGCAGGAGGCCAGGCTGCCAGCGATCGCCATTATTGATCACCACAGTCTCCAAGAAACTATTCAAGCCGAGTTTACAGATATTCGGCCAACGACCCGCGCCACCGCCACTATCTTTACCCAATACCTGCAAGCAGGGCTCCTCACTCTCGATAGTAGCAACCCAGTCCATGTGAAATGTGCCACAGCTCTGATGCATGGTCTGCGCTCCGACACCGATTGCCTCAAACAAGCCAAAGAAGAGGACTTTCTAGCAGCGGCCTTTTTGAGTCGCTTCATTGACTATCAACTGCTGAACACCATTTTGCAGTCCCACCGCTCGAAGCAGGTGATGGATGTCATCGAGCGATCGCTGAAAAACCGCTCTATTCACAACAATTTCTCAATATCTGGCGTGGGTTACATCCGCTACGAAGACCGCGATGCCATTCCCCAAGCAGCAGATTTTCTGGTAACCGAGGAGAACGTCCACACCGCCGTTGTTTATGGCCTTGTCCACGACGAAGATGAAGAGGTAGAACTGATTATTGGCTCGCTGCGCACGACAAAAATTACCCTTGACCCCGATGAGTTTATCAAGGAGGCCTTTGGTAAGGATAGTCAGGGCCGCTTCTTTGGTGGTGGTCGCTCCCAAGCTGGCGGTTTTGAAATTCCCGTGGGCTTCTTGTCGGGGCTCAATGAGAATCCAGAATACGCTAAACTCAAGTGGAGCGTTTACGATACCCAGATTAAGCAGAAGCTCCTCCACCTCGTCAATCCCAAGAACAATGTCCTCCACGGCACGGAGTGAGGCACTGTTCGCAGTCGTCAACTTTTAGGTCTTTATGACGGAGCTAACAGTCTTTTTTTTCCGCCACGGCCTTGCGGTCGAACGGGACATGTTTGCAGGCAGTGATAGCGATCGCCCCCTAACGGCCAAAGGCAAAAAGAAAACCCAGCAGATTGCGCGGCGGTTACTCGATTTAGGCATTGAGGCAGAACTCATCCTCTCCTCCCCACTGGTGCGGGCACGGCAAACGGCAGAAATTCTCCTTGAAGTGGGGGTTGCTCCCGAGCTGATAATTTCTGACCTACTGGCTCCGAGTGGCAGCCTGCAAGAATGGCTCCGTTGGCTCAGCCACTGGCGTCAAGAACATGCGGGTGCCCTAATGGCGGTGGGTCATGAACCCAATCTCAGTCACTGGGCAGAACTTCTCACCTGTGGCAAAGCCTTGGGACACATCGAACTCAAGAAGGCAGGCATCATTGGCTTGAAGATTCCAGAAACTGATCCCCTTGGCAATAGTCAACTCTTTTGGCTGACGTCTCCCAAGTTGTTGCTCAGTGGCCGTGGCCTTGCCTGACTACAAGCGTCTATTCCCATACCTCGACCCGCTCGCACGACTTTCCCTAAAGCGACAAAATAGAAAACAAAGAAAACAAAATAGAAATACTGCCTGCCAAAGGATAGAATCGTGAATTCTGAGTCGCCAATTACAGAACATTTACCGCCAGAGGTTCTCAGTTGGCTGTATGCCTATCAGCGGGAGCATCAATTGGCTAGCCTTGAGGCGGCAATTGTTGATATTGTTTGCAAATTTTATACCCAAGCCAATCATTTGCCTGAACGGGTGGCGAATCTAGAGCGACGAGTCAATGCTCTCAGCCGTGAAGTGATTTATCTGCGCCAACAACTGTCCGAGAACTGCGATCGTCTGCGGGAACAGTTAGCAGCGGTACGCCTGAGTCATTCTGGTATTCTCCACAATTTGCGCGATCGCGTAGAGGCCTTAGAGTCCGAGGTGTTTTCCAGTCGCCCTAGCGCTGCTGACGCAGAGGCTGATAGTTGAGGAGTTCCTCCAAGGTGGCTAGCAAATCCACTTTCACAAACGTGATTTGATTCTCAGGATTGAGGCCAAATTGCCAAGCGACATTGACACTAAAGAGGGGGAGCTTAGCTTTACCGATGAGGCGGTAGCGACGTTCTGTGCCCTCTGTGCTCAGTAGTTCTCCTGTGCGGGGTTCTGCTCGCATACCCACGGCTTCCAGGTGGAGATAGTGGGCGATCGCCCCACGGCCAATGATGGGATCCTCAAAGGGTGGATAGAGCACTCCCTCCTCAGCAAACAGGCCAGCCACATCCTCGTAGCGTTCACCATTGAGGGCAGCAAAATAGGCAATCAGCGTCGGTTCATCAATACCGGGAATGGAATGAACAAGATGGGTCATATTTTCAGGTCCTCAGGGGTTTGAATCGAGAAAAAAAAGGGAGCAAGTTGCCCCCTAGCGTAATCCATGGCATCTCAATTAGACGGCAAGGGGATCCACACCCATGGCAACCACCGCATTCCGCAGGACGGTAATCTGTTGACCAAAGTCAAGGGCTTTGATGGCCTCAAACACGCGATCAGCATCGCGGCTCAGGGTATAACCGGGGGGCACAGGTACCACAAACCCCTGTTTCATCAGTTCTGCCAGTTGGTACCAGAAGCCGAGCTTGGTGTTGGGGCTAAAGACCCCGTAGGCACGGGTGAGAGGGGTGTCCACATTGGCCACCAAGTCACGCATAAATTGGAGTTGCTCATCAAAACTGAGGGCTTTGACCTGATTGAGTAGCCCTTCCGCCAGCTGTAGGCGAGCCGTACCAGGGGCGGCGGCTGTAATTGAACGACCCGTTTCAGTGTAGAGGAACCACAGGAGTCCTAGTTTGTCATCGACGCTCAGGCAGTTGAAAAGCGTGGTGACCTCTTGAACGGCCGTAGCGAGTGTTGAGGGAGTGAAACGAGTATCGGTGGTGTAGGTCATATGCTTCAGAGATGTTAAATATCTAGCGTGTTGCTATGGTTATCTCTGCCTCCTAGTCAATAGTATGTTACATATCTTTATAGAAAGCAACATAAATTCATAAATACCACCAATAAATCTATCTTATGTATTGCTTGAATAGATTGGAGTAAATCTATTCTAGGTACCCAGCGGGAAATGAGTGATTCAAAAAAAGACTCTGGGAATACCACTAGCGAGTTGTTACAAATGTTAAGATTGCATCGGTTTTGGTAAAAACACCCCAGTGGCTCGACCGGCTCTCTACGTGGCAATCACCAATCATGGCTTTGGTCATGTGGCGCGGACAACGGCGCTCGTGAATGCCATTCGCCGCCAAGTGCCGGATCTTTTGCCGCTCATCGTGACGGCTGCTCCCTATTGGTTGTTGCAGGCAAACCTGGAGGGGGAGTTTATTCATCGTCCCCGTGCCCTTGATCTGGGGGTTGTACAAGCCGATAGTCTGCACATGGATTTGACCGCAACCCGTGCCAAGCTCTTGGCCCTGCAGGCGGCAGCCCCTGAGTTAATCCGCGCGGAGGTGGATTTTATTCAACAGAATCGGGCGCAGTTGGTGTTGGCAGATGTTCCACCGTTGGCGGTGGCGATCGCCCATGGAGCCGGGGTGCCCTGTTGGATGGCCAGTAATTTTGGCTGGGATTTTATCTATCGCTCCTTTGGCGATGATTTTATTGAGATTGCGGATTGGGTGAGTGATCTTTATAGCGGGTGCGATCGCCTGTTTCAACTGCCCTTTGCTGAGCCCCTCAATGCGTTTCCCTGCAAGGAACCGGTGGGACTGACGGGAGCCGAACCGCGTTTTGAACCAGAGGAGTTGCGGCAGCGCCTTGGCCTTGCTACCCCCCGCGATCGCACGGTTCTATTGACCTTTGGTGGTTTGGGCTTGCAAGCCATTCCCTACGAAGCCCTCAAGGCGTTTCCCGATTGGCAGTTTCTCACTTTTGATGGAGCTGCGCCGGAGAATATGCCAAACTTACTGAAGCTCTGTGGTCGTCAACTGCGGCCGGTGGATGTGATGCCCCTCTGTGGTCGAGTTGTGTCCAAGCCCGGCTATGGCACCTACGCCGAGGCCTGTCGCTTGGGGGTACCGGTGGCAACGATTCGACGTGATGATTTTGCTGAAGGCCCCCTTTTGGTAGCCGGATTACAGGCACACCACTACCATCAAATCCTCAGCCATGAAGAGTTTTTGGGTGGTCATTGGGATTTTCTGCGAATAGAACCGCAGCCGCCCCAAGACCCCACCCCCTTGAATCTCAACGGGAATTCTACGATTGCCACCGCTGTTGCCTATTATTTGAATAACTGCTCATCACAATAGCCGTGGGTATCCTTGGGTGGCGGACTGCCTCGCTGCTAAAAAAGGCTTGGCAACTGTATCAACAACAGCACTGGAGCAAAGCACAGCAGTGTGCACGTCAAGTTATTGAACAGACGCCGCAGCCAGAGGCCTATTATCTATTGGGGTTAATTGCTGAACAACTGGCACAGCCCCTTGAGGCGCGGACAGCCTACGAGCAGGCGATCGCCCTTGATCCGTGGCATGCTCCTTCCCATTATCGCTTGGCAGTCGTTCTCCATGATTTGCTGCAGCAACCGGCGGCTGCCCTTACCCATTATCAACGTGCCCTTGAAGTCAAGCCGGAGTGGGTAGAAGCCCATAGCAACTTGGGAAATGCCTATCTGGACTTGGGGGATACTGAGGCAGCGATCGCCTGCTACCAAAAGGCTCTCTCCTTGAATCCCGACTTGCCCACGACCCTCTATAACTTGGGACTCTGTCTGCACGCCCAAGGCAAACTCACAGAAGCCACTGCCTGCTATGAACAGTCACTGTACCTTGAACCGGGTCAAGCGGATGTCCACAACAATCTGGGCAGTGCCTATTTAGAACTGAAGAACTATGCAGCCGCCGCTGTGCAGTTTCAAGCTGCCCTAGGTGCCAATCCAGAACTCTTAGCCGCCCACTACAACCTGGGCTACGCCCTCCATTTACAGGGCAACCTCGCCGCTGCTCGCGATCGCTACCAAGAAGTGCTGCTGCGGGATAACAAGCACCCCCAGGCGCTGTTGCAACTGGGTCAAATTTGCCTTACTCAAGGAGACTTTGCAGCGGCAATTAGTTATTACCAACGTTGTCTCAGTGTCGATCCCCTCAATAGTGCAGCCCAAGCAGGGTTGGCCACAGCCCTTCTGGAAAGCGGCGATCCTCAAGCTGCCCTCCTTCACTTTCGCCAAGCCGTTGCCCTTGACCCCCAAGCGGTGGAGGTGCGGCTCAATTTGGCCTTGGTCCTGCTCATGTTGGGACATTTCCGGGAGGGATGGCAGGAATATGAGTGGCGCTGGCAGCAGCCCAAGGGGGGATTGCGTTCTTATCCCCAACCCCGCTGGCGAGGTCAGTCTCTGGCGGGAAAAACACTCTTTGTCTATAGTGAACAAGGCCTAGGGGACTGTATTCAGTTTGCACGCTTACTGCCTTTGCTGGCCCGCCGTGCCCAACGGGTGATTTTTGCTGCCTACCCCCCCTTGATGCGCCTCTGTCAAACCCTGCCCGCTATTCAGGTGATCAGTACTGAGGATATCCCGCCGGAGTTTGACTACCACACCCCCCTGTTGAGTTTGCCTGGCTACTTAGGCATCGATCAAGAGCACTTTCCCAAGTTCAGTCCCTATTTTCAGTTACCCGCCCCCCGACCCCACAGTATGTTTAATGTGGCCAAACCGCGGATTGGTCTGGTTTGGGCCAGCCATAGTCAAACCTGCACCACAGCCCAGCGGTCCTGTCCCCTCGAGTACTTCCTGCCGCTGCTGCAGGAATTGGATGTCCAATGGTATAGCCTGCAAAAGGAGCGATCGCCGGCGGAGGGTGAATCCCTACGGCAGGCGGGGGTGATTGACTGCCAGCCCTATATGGGGGACTTTCTGGATACGGCGCTTTTGATCCAGCAGTTAGATGCCGTAGTTACCATTGACACAGCCGTGGCCCATCTAGCGGGTGCCCTGGGGAAACCCCTGTGGATTCTGTTGCCCTTTGTGGCAGATTGGCGGTGGTTCTCTCAGGGATCGCGATCGCCTTGGTATCCTTCAGCACAGCTCATTCGTCAACCCCGGCGCGGCGATTGGCCGGGGGCGATCGCTCAACTGCGCAGTGCCCTTCAATCCCACTATCGAACACGCAGCAATGGGATACCCAATTGAAAAGAAATTAGTGATTGCGGTGGCCTCCAGTGCCCTCTTTGATTTGGGGGAGGCGGATGATGTCTTTCGCAATGAAGGGACCGAAAAGTACCGCCAATTTCAGCGAGAAAGGAAATATGATGTCTTGCCGAAGGGGGTGGCGTTTCCTTTTATTCGCCGCTTTCTGAATCTCAACCGTGCCTATCCCGAACAGGAGCCAGTGGAGGTGGTGCTCCTCTCTAGAAATGATCCGGACACAGGTCAGCGGGTCTTCTATTCAATTCAACACTACGGCCTCAATATCACCCGCGCCGCCTTTTTAGGGGGAAAATCTCCCCACCCCTACATTCCTGCCTTTAATGTGTCTCTGTTTCTTTCGGCAAATGCAACGGATGTGCAGCAGGCGATCGAGGCTGGTTATCCTGCAGGCATGGTCATTCCCTCCACCATCACCGATCACGAAGAGGATGCCGAGTTGCGGATTGCCTTTGACTTTGATGGCGTACTGGCGGATGATGAGGCCGAAGTGGTCTTTCGCCAAGGGGATCTCGAGCAATTTCAAGCCCATGAACTGCAAAAGGCCGATATTCCCCACAATCCAGGCCCCTTGAGTGATCTCTTCAAAAAACTGTCGGCCTTTCAACAGTTAGAGATGGTCAAAGAGCAACAGGATGCCAGCTATCGGAGGCTATTGCGAATTGCCATTGTCACTGCCCGCAATATCCTGGCCAGTGAGCGGGTGGTAACCACACTCAACAGTTGGGGAGTCATGCCCGATGAAACCTTTTTCCTAGGGGGTATCGAGAAAGTGCGCATTCTTCGGCAACTCAAACCCCACATTTTCTTCGACGATCAACGGACCCACCTGGAATCGGCAGCAGGAGCAATTCCCTCTGTGCACGTGCCCTTTGGTGTGCGCAATCATGGGCAGACTTGAGGCCCATGGCATCAATTTTGAACATCAATTTTGAATTTTGAACGATGTGGGGGTGTGATTTCCCGATTGTCAGTTAGCGGCTGGGCTCAAGACACTCCGTTTCTAGCTGCTGTTGACCGCCGATGAACGACAGAGAACAAGCGGCCTCGCCTTAGCGCATTTCCCGCACATGGGGTTGGCCATCCAGGATTTCGCCAATGAGAATCACATCAGCAAGGTTGACAAAAAGACCATTTTCGACAACGCCGGGAATGTTGTTAATTGTTTTCTCCAGTTCGGCGGGGTTAGGAATATCATCAAACTTGACATCAAGGACAAGGTTCCCTTGATCTGTGACCACTGGGCCGTCTTTTTTGACCCCCATCCGTAGTTCCGGCCGCCCCCCCAGGGCCTGCAGGGCACGGGTGACAGGAGTGATAGCAAAGGGTAAGACTTCCACCGGTACGGGGAAGGTGGAACCCAATTGCTGCACCAGTTTACTACTATCCACCACCACCAAGAACTGCTCTGCCAGGGAATCAACGATTTTTTCACGGGTATGGGCTGCCCCGCCCCCTTTGATCAGGTTTTTGGCGGGATCTACTTCATCGGCACCATCAATGGCAATGTCGAGTTTCTCCACATCATCGAGGGTGACGAGGGGAATGCCATGCTTTTTGGCCAAGACAGAGGCTTGAAACGAGGTGGGCACACCGGCGATGTTACTGAGCTCTCCATTGCGCAGGCGATCGCCCAAAAACTGAATAACAAAGGCCGTGGTTGACCCTGTCCCCAAGCCCACCACCATTCCCGACGCCACGCGATCGGCGGCGGCTTTGGCAACAGCTTGCTTCATCTGTTGAATTGCATTATCACTCATGGGCGGGTTCCCTTATTTTTTCCAAAAGCACGATACCACAGCATGGAACCTCTCCCTCAGGGCACTCGTCAGGTAGGGCAGGACTCGCCTGTACTTTTTTATCCTCGCGTTCGTGGAGTGGATTGAGGCTGCAGTTTCATTGTCAAAGCGAGGATTAAACTGGTTTGTAGATCAAAATAATACAGTAAGTAATGTTGCAGGAATTAAAGGTGTTTTAGAAATGGCGATCGCGCCCACAAAGAAAAAATGGCAGTGGTTCTCCCTCTTGGGGGCAGCTGCAACCATTTGGACACAGACTGGACTTGCTGCCGAACAAATTAGCCTTGTTTATCCACCCTTTGGTACCTTCAACATTCAAGTGAGCGACCTTGCCACATTTGCGGCAACCGGTCAGGCTAGCTCGGATCTCAAACTTTTAATTCAGTTGCTCCCCAGTGATCAACAGGCCAACCTGCGGGAAGGCTTAACCACCCGCATGGACTTGAAACCCACCACCGTCAGCCAATTTGTCAACAGTCCCCTGGGTCAAAGCTTTTTAGAGCGTATCGGCCAAGTCATCCATGCCGATAATGATGTCAATGGTGGCCAGGCTCTTGGGAAAGCTCTGACAACCGCCGCCAGCTCTCCCTCAGGCATTACTTTACTCTCAGTGCTACAGGCCTTTCCCGGCAAGAGTGTGAAAGTCAATGGTGAATTGGGCCTAACGGCAGTGGGCGCTTTTATCCGTGCAGTGAATCAAGAACAGCGGGCGCAAGACTTTATCGAACGCTTGGCGCAACTCCAGCCAAGAACGTCGCTGCCCAGTGGTCTTTATCCTGCCCAGAAGGGGCCCTTCCAGTGGCAAAAGCAAAACATGACATTTACCAATCCCAATCGCACCACGGGCGCCATTCCCGCAGATCTCTATGTCCCAATAGGAATCACGGCGCCTGCGCCCCTGATTGTCATTTCCCATGGTTTAGCCTCAGACCGCACGACCTTTGCCTACTTGGCAGAGCACTTGGCCAGTTATGGACTGGCGGTCTTAGCAGTCACTCACCCCGGTTCCGATGCCAGTCGGGTTGGTAGTTTCCTCTCAGGGGCACCCCTCGACTACGAGAACTTGCCGAAGGACTGGGCGCAGCGTCCCCTCGATTTAAAGTTTGGGATAGATGCCGTGGCCGCTTTGGTTCAGAAAAACCCTGCCCTGAAAATTGACACCAAGAATGTTGGTCTCTTTGGTCACTCAATGGGGGGCTTTACGGTACTGGCGGCGGCGGGGGGTACCGTTGACTGGAATGCTGTTAAGCAACGCTGTTTAGCAGCAGCGAATGATCTTTTTATCTTTAATATCTCCCTGCCTCTGCAATGTCGTAGTCTCGGTCTGTCCGATGCGCCCTCTACATTGGTAGATCCACGGGTCAAATCTGTGATTGCCGTCAATCCAGTGAGCAGTATGCTGATTGGCGAACGGGGTATGGCCAATATCAAGGTGCCTGTGCTCATTGTTTCCAGTAGCAAAGATGTCTTTGCGCCACCGCTAGAGGAGCAGATTTTGCCCTTTACATGGTTGCAGGCCGAGCCCAAGTATCTTGCCATGCTCGTTCCCGGTACCCACTTCTCGGCGCTAGGGGTCAGCGAAGCGGGGGTGTTGCCAGTACCTAATGATCTCATTGGCCCGAATCCCCAGTTGGCACAGCCCTTTTTCAAGGGGGTGAGTGCAGCCTTCTTTGGAGTCTTTAATCAACAGAATGAGCAATTGCGTCCCTTCTTGAGTCAAACGTTTGTTAGCCAAGTGGCGCAGCCAACCTTTCAAGCCTATTGGGTCGATCGCATTAATCCGCAGCAGTTACAGGAAGTGCTGGCGGGGCGCATTGGCGCTCAACCGCAAAGATAAACTGCTCCAGAAATCAGCGTGAGGGCGATCGCCCCCCCATAAGCAATGAGTATTCCCCCCTGCCAAGCAGGAGGTAAGGGAGCCAGAAGCAACGCCACGGCCACAATCTGGCTAACGGTTTTGGCTTTCCCCCAAAGGTTCGCCCCCTGAATGTGAGATTGCTGAACCCGCCAGCTGGCAATTCCTAGTTCCCGAAAGAGGATCAACGCCACTGACCATGCAGGCACCTCTGCCCACTCAATACAGAGCAAAAGAGGCACAAGAATCAGCAGCTTATCCACCAGCGGATCAAGCACTTTGCCCAAATCCGTCACCTGATTGAAACGGCGGGCAATGTAGCCATCCAGCCAATCCGTGAGGGCGGCCACCAGAAACAGACTCACCCCCCACCAACGGTAGACCGCTCCATCATTGAAGGAGAGCAAACCTAGGATCACGGACACGATCAACAGGCGAGCAAAGGTAAGCGTGGTGGCGAGGTTCACAGGCATGGCACTTTACAGGCTGAACTCATG